>DATJOH010000208.1:0-5100 GCA_035507235.1 Acetobacteraceae bacterium | reverse complement strand
CGTCGCGCGCCGCGAATGCCTGCGTTACCGCGTCCGAAACGAGCGAGGGCAGGTCGATTGTCGTTACGATACCATTCTGTGCGACCCAAGGCTCGCCATCAAATCCTGAAAGCGAGTCCTGCGGGCCGGTATGCACATCCTGCCGCGACCACCCGCGGGCACGGTCGGTTATTACGGTGAACTGCCCGGGCGCGCCGCCAGTAGTCACCACACCGTCCAGCCGCACGCCGGCCACCCGCTGCCACGTGTCGCCGCCCACCGCCTTGTGCTCGGCCGCAAACAACGTAGCTGCGGAGGGTGGCGCGGCCAGGGCGTGCAGCGGGGCGAATAGCATTACGACGACGCGAGTGAGCGGTTGGAAGCGGCTCCTACGCGCTACGCCGACCATAGACCGCTTCAGTCGCGAAGCTGCGCGGCCAAACGCCGGGCGAGCAGCCAGCCGACCAGGCCGGAGACCGGGGCGCCGGGGATGATGAAGACGAAGCCACCCCAGATGCGGTTCACCACCATGCCGAGGCCGATGCCGAGCATCAGGCCGCCTACAAGGCTGCCGGTGACGGCGGCGCTGATGCCGAGCCAGATGATGTCGGAACGCTGGATCATGGGGAGCGCATAGGCGGCACGGGCTAGAAAGGAAAGTTGGGGGGAGGGTGCCCCTCCCCCCAAACCCCCCGTCGCTCATTTGGCCCGCGACCCTCATGAAGGTCGCGAGCCAAACGAGCGACGGGGGGGCAGGGGGGCGCGGCGCGCGCGCCCCAGCCTTCCTTCCTTGACTTTCCCCGACGCCTCCCCTAGCCACCCCGCCTTCATTGCCGGGAACGTGGACGGACCTTCGGGGTCCGCGCCCGCCTGACTGCCAGCGCGCAGCCGGGCCTACCGGTGCAACAAGCCCATCAGCCCCAAGGGCCGGGCGCAGAACAGGAGTGGGCAGCGCATGACCAAGCGCGCCGAAAGCAAGTACAAGATCAACCGCCATCTTGGCGTAAACCTCTGGGGCCGCCCCAAATCCCCCATCAACAAGCGCGATTACGGCCCCGGCCAGCACGGCCAGCGCCGCAAGGGCAAGCCGAGCGACTTCAAGGTTCAGCTCATGGCGAAGCAGAAGCTGAAGGGCTATTACGGCAACATCAGCGAGAAGCAGTTCCGCAAATATTATGAGGAGGCGGTGCGCCGCCGCGGCGACACGTCGGAGAACCTCATCGACCTGCTGGAACGCCGCCTGGATGCCGTCACCTACCGCATGAAATTCGCGGTGACCCCGTTCGCCGCCCGCCAGTTCGTCAACCACGGCCATGTGCTGGTGAACGGCAAGCGCGTGAACATCCCGAGCTACCTGGTGCGCGACAACGACACGATCGAGCTGCGGGAGAAATCCAAGCAGATGGCGGTGGTTCTGGACGCGGCGCAGAGCAATGAGCGCGACGTGCCGGAGTATCTGGAAGTGGATCACCGCGCCATGAAGGGCCGCTTCGTGCGCGCCCCGAAGCTGAACGACGTGCCGTATCCGGTGACCATGGAACCGAACCTGGTCGTCGAATTCTACTCGCGCTAAGGCGGCAACAAGGATGAGCGGCAAAGGCCGGGGGCGAGGGCCCCTGGCCTTTTTCTTGTCCGCATGGCGGCGGCGGCAAAGGCCGGAGAGCGTGATCGACCGGGCCTACGCTGCGTGGCTGCGGCGCGAGCCGGCGCCTTCCGTATGGCGGGCGCGGGTGGCGGCGCTCGCGCGGCCGCCGCGCATCAGCGTGGTCATGCCGGTGCACGATCCGAACCCCGCCTTTCTGCGCGATGCCATCGCCTCGGTGCGGCGGCAGATCTATCCGCACTGGGAATTGGTGATCGCCGACGATGCATCCGCCGATCCGGCAATCGCGGTGTGCCTGAAGGAAATCGCCGACGATCCGCGGGTGGAAATCGTGCGGCGTGAGACGCGCGGCGGCATTTCGGTCGCCACCAATGCGGCCCTCGCCCACACGGACGGCGATTACGTTGCATTCCTGGACCATGACGATGTGCTGGCGCCGCACGCGCTGGCTGTGGCGGCCTGCGCGTTCGCGGAAGATCCGCGGCTGGAGCTGGTGTTTTCCGACGAGGACCAGCTTGTTGAGGGCAAGCGGCGGCGGCCCTATTTCAAGCCCGGATGGAATCCCGATCTGCTGCTGTCGCAAAACCTGGTCTGCCACCTGGCGGTGTATCGCCGCACCCTGGTGACGGAACTCGGCGGCATGCGGCCGGACATGGCGGGCGCGCAGGATTATGATCTGGCGCTGCGGGTGGTGGAGAAAATCGGCGGCCATCGGATAAAGCATGTGCCGCTGATCCTCTACCACTGGCGGCAATCGGCGACGTCGTTTTCCGCCACCGATACGGAACGCTGCCGGGAAGCGGCGCGGCGGGCGGTCACGCTGCACCTGCAGGGCAGGGCGACCGTCGGCATGAACCCGGCGCTGCCGCAATGGCCCTCGGTGCATTTTCACCCGCCCGCGACGCCGCCTTCGATTTCGGTGGTGGGGGCGCGGCATGGCGTGGCGGAACAGGCCTATGACCCGGCGCTGGTGGAGTATGTCGGCGACGCCGGGCTCGCCACCGGCGAGGTGCTGCTCTTCCTCTCGCCGCGGCTTGTTGCCCAGGATACCGGCTGGCTGCGGGCGCTGGTGGCGCAGCTTGGCCGGCCGGAGACGGGGGCCGCGGGCGCGCTGCTGCTGGACCGCGGCGAACGCTGGCTCAATACCGGCTACATCCTGCATCCCAGACACATCGTCCAGACGCTGGCGCCGCCCTCCGATACGGAGGACCCGGGCTATCGCGGCCAGTTCGCGCTGCCGCGCACGGTGTCGGCGGTGAGCCTCGATTGCCTGGCGGTGCGACGGGAGGTGTTCGACGCGGCGCGCGGCTTCATGGCGGAGGCGGCGGATTTCCGCGGCGTCGATCTCAGCCTCCGCCTGGCCGCGCGCGGCCTCAGAACCGTGTGGACGCCCTGGGCGCGCCTGCGCTACATGGCGCCGCCGCGGGCGCCAAGCACCGGCGCGGCCTGGATGCGCCAGCGCTGGCGCGACGTGCTGCGGGCGGACCCGTATCACAATCCTCATCTTGGGCTGCGACGGGGGCAGGTGGTCCTGCGGGCGGCTGATACGTAGAAGAATCTTCTTTTTCTGAAGAAAAAGAAGCAAAAAGACTTTTATCTGTTACGATATGAGGCCGTGGCGGCATTACGCCACCACACCAAACAGATAAAAGTTTTTTGCTTCTTTTTTTCAAAAAAGAAGTCTTCCTTCCTTAAAGGTTCCTTATGTCCCTGGTTTCCGAAATAGCCCGCCGACGCACTTTCGCGATTATCAGCCACCCCGACGCGGGCAAGACCACGCTCACGGAACGATTGCTGCGTGCCGGCGGCGCCATTCAGATGGCGGGGCAGGTGCGCGCCAAGGGCGAGCGACGCCGTACGCGGTCCGACTGGATGGGGATTGAGCGCGATCGCGGCATTTCCGTGGTTACCAGCGTCATGACGTTCGAATATGGCGGATGCGTGTTCAATCTGCTCGATACGCCGGGCCACGAGGATTTTTCCGAGGATACGTATCGCACGCTGACGGCGGTCGATTCCGCGGTGATGGTGATTGACGCGGCGAAGGGCATCGAGGATCGCACGCGGAAATTATTCGAAATCTGCCGTTTGCGGGATATTCCGATCATTACGTTCATCAATAAGATGGATCGGGAGTCGCGCGATGTGTTCGAATTGCTGGACGAGATTTCGGCGACGCTGGCGTTGGACGTTTCGCCCGCCACCTGGCCGATCGGGCGCGCCGCCTCGTTCGCCGGCACGTACGAGGTTGCGAAGCGCGAATTGCATGTGACGCAGGCGATTGCGCAGTCGGATGAGCGCATGCAGGCGCTGGGCGAGGAACTGGATCTGGTGCGCGGCGCGCTGCCGGAATTCGATCGCGCGAGTTTCCTCGAGGGGCATCTGACGCCGGTCTATTTCGGCAGCGCGATCAAGGAAATCGGCGTTGCCGATCTGCTCGACGCGCTGGTGGATTATGGGCCGAAGCCGCGGGCGCAGAGCGCGGACAAACGCGTGGTGGCGGCCGAGGAGGAAAAGCTCACCGCCCTGGTGTTCAAGATACAGGCGAACATGGACCCCAACCATCGCGATCGCATTGCGTTCGCGCGTGTCTGTTCGGGGCGGCTGGAGCGCGGCATGCGGCTGCGCCAGGTGCGCACGGGCAAACTCATTCCGCTGCATGCGCCGCAGTTTTTCTTTGCCCGCGACCGTCAGTTGGTCGAGGAGGCGTTTGCCGGCGACGTGGTTGGCATTCCGAACCACGGCACGCTGCGCATTGGCGATACGCTGACCGAGGATGAGGATTTGCAATTCCTCGGCGTGCCTGCCTTTGCGCCGGAAATCCTGCGGCGCGTGCGGCTGGATGACGCCATGAAGGCGAAGAAGCTGCGCCAGGCGTTGCAGGAACTGGCGGAGGAAGGCGTGGTGCAGCTGTTCCGGCCGCAGGACGGCTCGCCGCCGATCGTGGGTGTGGTGGGCACGCTGCAGTTGGACGTGCTGGTGGCGCGACTGGCCGGCGAGTACGGCGTCGGCATCGGGTTGGAGGCAACGCCGTTCAATCTGGCGCGCTGGATATCAGGCGAGAAGGCGGCCGTGGAGAAGTTCGTGGGCGGCCAGCGCAGCGCCATGGCGGATGATGTGGATGGCGATCCGGTGTTTCTGGCCACGTCGGCGTTCATGATGCGCCGTGCGGCGGAACAGAATCCGGCGCTGACCTTCCGCGACATCAAGGACCATCACGCCGAGCGTATCGCGGCGTAGCACCGCCGCCCGCGCCTGGGGAGTTTCTCAACGCCGGCGCCAAGCGGCGGGGTCTTGGCTTTGCCGCGCCTCCTGCTGCGGTGGCGCCAGGATGACCGCGGTTCGCGACCGGGCATCGTGTCGGCGCCGATAGCCTTGGCTACCTATTGTGTCGTGTCACTTTGACTATCGGGATCGTACCGCTTGACGGCGGGTGGCGTCGATCGGTGCGTCACGTGGAGAGGTGCGCCGCGTGCGCTGCCGCACCTAGGGATGATGTCAGACATACAAACGTGCGG
>DATJOH010000207.1:0-2404 GCA_035507235.1 Acetobacteraceae bacterium | reverse complement strand
AAGCATGGCGCTGAGTTTATTGCTCGCGACATCGAATGCAAAACAGAATCCCGAGGCGCCAGCTGCGGTCTCATAAATCGTGCCGGAGCAGCCGAATACGGTCTTGGCGCCGTTGACGTTCGTTTCGACAAGCGACGCGCGCTGCTTGCGCATTGCCGCGTTGAAATCCTGTGTTCCGCTGGTGCCTTCAATAGGCACGGCAGGAACAACCGCGCTGCCGTCCGCCATGTTCAGCACGAACATCTGGTACCGCGCGGTCTCCGGCTTGCCGCTGCCGTCCGGCGATACCCAGCACACAAGGTAAAGCCGGCCGGTATTGGCGTCGATCACGCCGGTTGAAATGCAGCCCCAGTGCTGATTGATGTTTTTCGAATCGATTGCCGCCGATCCGGTGACCGACATGCCAAGCGCGACCTGCCAGATTCCCGACCCGTCATGCGCGTCCACGCCGCGCACGACATTCGCCATGGAGGGCAGCACCAGCACATCGCGTACGCCGCGCGCCGTATCCACCTGTGGCAGAATGAGCGGTTGCGCCTCCATGCCGCGCGCATCGCCAACTAGCGGAATGATCGTGGCGCGTACAATGCCCTTCGATGCGATTGCCGCCTGGGTGAGCTGCGTCTCATGCGGATTCCATCCGCTGCGCGCGTTATCGGCCGAGCGGGTCAGCCAAGGCTGCATCGGTTCCTGCGCCGCCACGCTTAGGGCGCTCATTACGAGCGCTATAGCTGCAAGCAGCCAGTAAGGAAGGCCTTCTTTTTTGAAAAAAAGAAGCAAAAAACTTTTACTCCTTTGGTTGCGAGCCACAGGGCTCCAGCCGCCAAGACCTAAACAGATAAAAGTCTTTTTGCTTCTTTTTCTTCAGAAAAAGAAGAATCTTTCCTGTCACCCCATCATTAGACGCATCGATGCCACCACGCAACCGCCCTTCAGCGTAGCGTAGCGATTTCACGAAACAATCTCGCCGGCAGGCCACCGCCCATGACGCCGCGCATCGGCGTGCCGTCGTCATTGCCCACCCAGACGCCGATCATGCGGTCATCGACACAGCCGATAAACCAGGCGTCACGATTATCCTGTGTGGTGCCCGTCTTGCCGGCGACGAAATGGCCAGGCAATGCTGCCGCGCGACCGGTGCCGGTGCTGACGACCCCGGCCAGCATGCGCACCATCATGGCGGCAAGATCGGGGTCGATCACCGGCCGGCCAACCGGCGGCGGGAGCATGACCGGGCGTTTGTCCGCGGTTGCTGCCGCGATGGCGCGCGGCGCCACCGCGTGGCCGCCATTGAAGAACGCGGCGTAGGCGGCCGTCATTTCCAGCAGCCCGACCTCGCCGGTGCCCAGCGCGAGCGAGGGCAAGTCCGGTAATTTTTCGGCAATGCCGAGCCGATGCGCGACGGCGGCCACCTGCGCCGGACCGCCCGCCGCCATTTCCAGCCGCACGGCGGCGGTGTTGAGGCTGAGGGCCAGTGCCTGCGCCAAGGTGACTTCGCCGCGCCAGCCACGTTCGAAATCCACCGGGTGCCAGCGGCCGATGGTCAGCGGGGCGTCCAGCACCGTGTCGTCGGGACGCTTGCCGTGCTCGAGCGCGGCAAGCCACACAAACGGCTTGAACGCCGAGCCGGGCTGGCGCCGCGCTTGCGTCGCCCGGTCATAGCCGCCTTCCGCATAGTCGCGGCCGCCGACCAGCGCGCGCACCGCGCCGGTGGTGGCATCGAGCACCACAACCGCGGCTTCGGTGGCGCCAACGCGCACGCCAGGGCCGCCGAGCAGGTCGCGCACGTGCGCCTCCACCGCCGCCTGCAGGCGGCGATCGAGCGTGGTGCGCACCATGAGATCGGCGCCCTGCGGCAGATCCCGTTGCGCCACGGCGGCGGCCCAATCGGCGAACCAGCCGCCACCGGCGGCGCGCGGCACGATATGGATCTGCGCGGCGGCCGCATCCGATTGCGCTTGTGTAATGGCGCCGGTCGCCACCATCGCGGCCAGCACTTCGCGCGTACGGGCGGTGGCGGCCTCTGGATCGGTGCGCGGATTATCATGGCTCGGCGATTGCGCCAGGCCCGCAAGGAGCGCCGCCTGCCAGAGCGACAGATGTTTCGCCGGCACGCCGAAATATAGTCGCGATGCCGCATCGACGCCCCAGGCGCGGGAGCCAAGATAGATGCGGTTCAGCCAGATTTCCAGGATTTCGGTCTTGGTAAAATGCCGTTCCAGCCAGATGGTTAGTAGGAATTCCTGCACCTTGCGGCGGAACGTGCGCGCGTTGCTGAGGAACAGGTTCTTCGCCACCTGTTGCGTAATGGTCGAGCCGCCCTGACGCACGTGGCCTGCAATGACATCGACGGTCGCCGCCCGCAACATGCCCCAGGGATCGAAGCCGCTATGCGTCCAGAAAC
>DATJOH010000206.1:0-2530 GCA_035507235.1 Acetobacteraceae bacterium | reverse complement strand
TGCCCCCCTGGACCCCCCAGCGGCGTGCCGCCGCCGTCGCAAGCGCTGCGCGGCACAAACATGAATCGGGGTCTGGGGACTTGTCCCCAGTGGGGGTCCAGGGGGCAAAGCCCCCTGGTCGCCGAAGGCTCTAGGCGTACTTCACACCCACAATCTCATAGCTACGATCCCCCCCAGGCGCCGGTACACTGACTGAGTCCCCCAGCTTCTTCCCAATCAGCGCCTTAGCCAGCGGCGAGCTCACCGAAAGCAGCCCCTGCTTGATGTCGGCCTCATACACGCCGACGATCTGGTACTTGGCTTCCTTCTCGGTTTCCTCTTCCACCAGCGCCACATGCGCGCCGAACTTCACGCTATCGCCGGAAAGCGTGCTCGGATCGATCACCTCCGCGGCGCCGATAATCAGCTCCAGCTCCTCGATCCGGCCCTCGATGAAGCTCTGCCGTTCCCGCGCGGCGTGATACTCGGCGTTTTCCGACAGGTCCCCGTGGGTGCGCGCCTCGGCGATGGCGGCGATAATCGCCGGCCGCTCCACGCTTTTCAGCACGCGCAGCTCGTCTTCCAACCTCTTCAGACCAGGGCCGGTCATGGGGAATTTCTGCAACTTCAGGTCCTTATAGCACACATGACTGCGCCGCGGTGCCGGTAGGAAGGCCCGAGGCACCGCCCCGGTTCCCTCCTTCCAGCAGCCACGGCGTGGCGACTAGAACGATCCGCGAAAATACGACTGAAGCGGCGCCACTTCAAGCGTTCCGCCACGCAGTGCCGCGATGGCGTGCACGGCGGCCCGGGCGCCGGCCATGGTGGTGTAGTGCGGCACCCCGTGGGTCAGCGCGCTGCGGCGGATGTCGAAACTATCCGCCGTGGACTGCGCCCCCTGAGTCGTATTGATAACCATTTGCACTTCGCCGTTGCGTATGGCGTCCACGCAATGCGGCCGCCCTTCCAGCACTTTCTTCACGATCTTTACGGCCAGTCCCGCCTCCGCGAGGCGCGCCGCGGTGCCGCCTGTCGCCAGCAGCGCAAACCCCATATCCGCCAGGCGCCGCGCCACCGGCGGCAGCGCCGCCTTGTCGCCGTCGCGCACCGATATGAACACCGTGCCCGCCCGCGGCAGATTGACCCCCGCGCCAAGCTGCGATTTCGCAAAAGCGCGCTCGAAGGAATGATCGAGCCCCATCACTTCGCCGGTCGATTTCATTTCCGGCCCGAGAATGGTGTCCACGCCGGCAAACCGGTTGAACGGAAACACCGCTTCCTTCACCGCCACATGCGGTGCGATGGCAGTATCATCCAATTTGAAATCCTTCAGCGGCGCGCCCGCCATTACCCGCGCACCGATCTTGGCGATCGCAACGCCCGTCGCCTTGGCCACGAACGGCACGGTGCGCGACGCGCGCGGATTTACCTCCAGCACGTACACCATATTGTCCTTGATGGCGTATTGCACGTTCATCAGGCCGACCACGCCCAACGCGCGCGCCAGCGCGTCCGTCTCGGTCTTCAGTTCCGTCACCATGGCCAGCGACAGCGAATAGGGCGGCAGCGAGCAGGCGCTGTCTCCGGAATGAATGCCCGCTTCCTCGATATGCTCCATGACGCCGGCAACATAGACCGTTTCGCCGTCGGCGATGCAATCCACGTCCACTTCTATGGCGTCGTTCAGATACCTATCGATCAGCACCGGATTATCGCCGGAAACCTGCACGGCTTCCCGCATATAGCGGTGCAATTGCACCCGATCGAACACGATTTCCATCGCGCGGCCGCCGAGCACATAGCTTGGCCGTATCACTACCGGGTAGCCGATGCGCTCGGCGATTTCCTCCGCCTGTTCGGCGGTGCGCGCAATGCCGTTATCCGGCTGTCGCAGGCCAAGCTTTTTCAGCAGCACCTGAAACCGTTCGCGATCCTCCGCGATGTCGATCGCGTCCGCGCTGGTGCCGAGCACCGGAATGCCGGCCGCCGGCAGCGCCTGGCTGAGTTTGAGCGGCGTCTGGCCGCCATATTGCACAATGCAGCCGAGCACCTTGCCATTGGCCTGTTCGCGCCGCACCAGCGCGATCACGTCCTCGGCGGTCAGCGGTTCGAAATACAGGCGGTCGGAGGTGTCGTAATCCGTGCTGACGGTTTCAGGATTGCAGTTGACCATAATGGTTTCGAAGCCGGCGTCACGCAGCGCATAGGCCGCGTGCACACAGCAATAGTCGAATTCGATGCCCTGCCCTATCCGGTTTGGGCCGCCGCCGAGAATTACTATCTTGTCGCGGTCAGTGGGGTCCGCCTCGCACATCGGCGTGCCGTAGCCGCCTTCGTAGGTGGAGTACATGTAGGGTGTGGCGGACGAAAATTCGCCGGCGCAGGTATCGATGCGGCGATACACCGGCTGCACGCCGAGCTTTTCGCGGACGGCGGCGACGTCGGTCGCTTTTTGACCGGTCAGTTGCGCCAGCCGTTTGTCGGAGAAACCGAGCGCCTTGAGGCGGCGCAGCGCGCCGGCTTCCTTGGGTAAGCCGGTGGTGGCTATGAG
>DATJOH010000205.1:0-3628 GCA_035507235.1 Acetobacteraceae bacterium | reverse complement strand
ATGTCGGCCGCCGGCCGACCGTGAGCAGCACGCTGGAATCGCGCCTGGAAGCGCATATCTTCGATTTCGATGGCGATCTCTATGGCCAGGAAATCGGCGTCGCCTTGCAGGTATTTCTGCGCCCGGAACAGAAATTCGCTGCCCTCGACGCGCTGAAGGCGCAGATCGCCCGCGACGCCGCGGCGGCACGCGGCATTCTCGATGCGGGGTCGGCGTGACCACGGCGGGTTCAAAGGCAGAAGAAAGAACTTCTTTTTTGAAAAAAAGAAGCAAAAAACTTTTGCCTTTTAAAATGCGCGTTTGGTCGCCGGGGACTCCACCCCCAATAGATAAAAGTTTTTTGGTTCTTTTTTTCAAAAAAGAACATGCTTTCCTTGCGGATTTTTCATGACCGAAACAGATTATCGCGATACCGTCTTCCTGCCGCGCACCGACTTCCCAATGCGCGGCGATTTGCCGAAGAAGGAGCCGGCGATTCTGGCGCGTTGGCAGCGTATCGGCCTGTGGCAGAAGCTGCGCGCGGACGGCGCGGGACGGCAGAAATTCATTCTGCATGACGGGCCGCCTTACGCCAACGGCAACATCCATATCGGCCATGCGCTGAACAAGATCCTGAAGGATGTGCTTAACCGCGCGCGCCAGATGGCGGGCTACGATGCGCATTATATTCCGGGCTGGGATTGCCACGGTCTGCCGATCGAGTGGCGCATCGAGGAGGAATACCGCAAGTCCGGGCGCGACAAGGATGCCGTGCCGCTCACCGATTTCCGCGCCGAGTGCCGCGCCTATGCGGATAAATGGATGGGTGTGCAGGCGGAAGAATTCCGCCGTCTCGGGGTTTATGGCGACTGGGAAAATCGTTACGCGACCATGGATTTTGCCGCCGAGGCGGCGATTGCCGGTGAAATCGGCCGCTTCGTGCTGAACGGCGCGCTGTATCGCGGCCTCAGGCCGGTGCTGTGGAGCGTCGTCGAAAAAACCGCGCTTGCCGAGGCGGAGGTAGAGTACGCCGACCATACCAGCACCACCATCTGGGTGCGTTTCCGCATCCAGACGCCGGGGATTTTCCAGGGCAATTCGGTGGTGATCTGGACCACCACGCCCTGGACCATGCCGGGCAATCGCGCCATCGCCTATGGCGAGGAGATCGAGTACGCGCAGGTGCGGGTGGATGCGGTGGCGGAAGGATCGCTGTCGGTGCCCGGCGAATGCGTGCTGGTGGCGCTGAAATTGCTGCCCGAATATGTGCGCGATGCCGGCATTACCGTGCACCATATCGTGCATGTGCATCCCGGCACGCAGCTCCGCGGCCTGATTGCCGCGCATCCGTTGCGCGGCCGCGGCTATGAGTTCGACGTGCCGCTGCTGGCCGGCGATTTCGTCACCACCGAGCAGGGCACCGGCTTCGTGCACCAGGCGCCGGCGCATGGCGAGGATGATTTCGCGCTGTGCCGCGCCAACGGCATTGCGGTGCCCGAAACGGTCGCCGATGACGGCACCTATTTGCCGCATGTGCCGCTATTCG
The DNA here is from genome assembly GCA_035507235.1 of Acetobacteraceae bacterium. Classification (GTDB taxonomy): domain Bacteria; phylum Pseudomonadota; class Alphaproteobacteria; order Acetobacterales; family Acetobacteraceae; genus CAJCIS01. Next base: position 2,103 of record DATJOH010000205.1, on the reverse strand, counting down.
CGGGCATCCATGTCTTCAAGGCGGCCGATCCGGTCTGCAGCGAAATCGCCGCCGCCGGCGGCCTCGTGGCCCGCGGCAAGCTGGTGCATTCCTATCCGCATTCCTGGCGCAGCAAGGCGCCGCTGATTTACCGTGCGACACCGCAATGGTTCATCCGCATGGATGGGCCGGAACAGATCCGCAAGCACGCGCTCGACGCGCTCGCGGAAACGCATTTCGTGCCGGACCAGGCGCGGCGGCGCATCGGCAGCATGGTGGCCGGCCGGCCGGACTGGTGCATGTCCCGCCAGCGCGCCTGGGGCGTGCCAATCCCGGTGTTCGTCGAGCGCGCCACCGGCGAGGTGCTGCGCGACGAGGATATTTACCGCCGTGTCGCCGCCGTGTTCGCCGAGGAAGGCGCGGATGCGTGGTTCACCTCGCCGCCGTCGCGCTTTCTCGGCAATGAGCGCGATCCGGCGAAGTATGAGCAGGTGCGCGACATCGTCGATGTCTGGTTCGAAAGCGGATCGACGCACGCTTTCACCCTGGAAGCGCGCGGCCTGCCCTGGCCGGCCGATCTCTATCTCGAAGGCTCCGACCAGCATCGCGGCTGGTTTCAGTCGTCATTGCTGGAAGCCATCGGCACCCGCGGCAAAGCGCCGTTCAAGGCCATCCTCAGCCACGGTTTCACCCTGGACGAGCAGGGCAGAAAGCAAAGCAAGTCGCTCGGCAACGTGACCGCGCCGCAAAAGATCATTGACGAATACGGCGCCGACATTCTGCGCCTCTGGGTGATGAATACCGACATCACCGAGGATCAGCGCATCGGCAAGGAGATCGTGAAACAGCAGGCGGAGCTGTACCGCCGCATCCGCAACACGCTGCGCTGGCTGCTCGGCGGCCTCGATGGTTTTTCCGAGACGGAAAAGCTGCCCTACGCGGACATGCCGGAACTGGAACGCTATGTGCTGCACCGCGTGGCCGAACTGGACCGCCGGGTGCGCGATGCCGTCGACAGCTATGACTGGACCGGCGTGGTGCCGGAGTTGCATGGGTTCTGCGCCAGCGACCTCTCGGCGTTCTATTTCGATATCCGCAAGGATTCGCTCTATTGCGACCGGCCGGATGCGCTGCGCCGCCGCGCCTGCCGCACGGTGCTGGATATTCTGCACCGCGCCCTCTGCACCTGGTTGGCGCCGACGCTGTGTTTCACCGCCGACGAGGCGTGGGTCGCGCGTTTCGGCGAGGCCGGCAGCGTTCACGCCGAACAATTCGTGGCGGTGCCGGCAAACTGGCGCGATGCCGCCTTGGCGGCACGCTGGCAGGCGCTACGCGACATCAGGCGTAACGTCACCGCCGCGCTCGAGCAGGCGCGTGCCGCCGGCCAATTCGGCGCCTCGCTGCAGGCTTCGGTGACGCTTGCCCTGCCCGCGCCGGAAGCCGGCTTGCTGGACGCAGCGACCTGGGCGGACCTCGCCATCGTCTCCGATTGCCACCTCGTCACGGCGCCGGAACTTGCCGTCACCGTCGGTCTGGCGCCCGGCCATAAATGCGCCCGCTGCTGGCGCGTGCTCCCCGAAGTGGGAAAATCGGCGGCCCACCCCACCCTCTGCCGCCGCTGCGAGGATGCGGTCACCCACCTCCAGGCCAAGGCGCAAACCCCGGCATGATCCTCTCGCGCCGCAGGGCGGCGGGGCTCGGCGTCGCCGCCCTCATCCTCGCCGCCGACCAACTGACCAAGCTCTGGATCCTGCACGGCCTGGATCTGCCGGCGCGCGGCAACATTCCGGTCATTCCGCGTCTGCTCGACCTCACCATGGTGTGGAATCACGGCGTCACCTTCGGCCTGCTGCAGGCGCGCGGCCCCTGGGGCCAGATCCTGCTCGCCGCCATTGCCATTGCCGTCATTGCCGGCCTGCTGCTGTGGCTGCGGCGGGCGGAGAATTTTCTGGTCGCCGCCAGCATCGGCGGCATTGCCGGCGGCGCGCTCGGCAACGTGCTGGACCGGTTCCGCTACGGCATGGTGGTAGATTTCATCCATGTCCATTTTGGCACCGCCGAGCTTTTCCCCTATGTATTCAATGTCGGTGACTCGGCCATCGTCATCGGCGTGGCGGCCCTGCT
>DATJOH010000204.1:0-2942 GCA_035507235.1 Acetobacteraceae bacterium | reverse complement strand
CCGGCGCTACCGTAAACGCACGCGGCATTGGTGAAATCACCGAAACGATTTCGTCGCGTGGCTTTGTGTGTAGTGTCACGCCTTGTTGGTTCGGCACGGTTTTTTCTAATGTTTTGATTGTAGCGGAAAGGAAGCGCAGAGAAGAAGAAAGGCTTCTTTTTTGAAAAAAAGAAGCAAAAAACTTCTGTCTGTTACGGGCGGCACCGATTCCACTCATGTGGCCCCGCTGCTGCGAGCCAAAGAGAAAAAGTTTTTTGTTTCTTTTTTTCAAAAAAGAAATACTTCTTCCTTTACGAAAGCCGCGCCAAAGCCGCCCGCAGACGGCTCGACTCCGCGCGCGCAGACGCCTCGCGGGCGCGGTTTTCGGCCACCACCTCGGCCGGCGCGCGGGCGACGAAATCGGCGTTGGCCAATTTGCGCGCCACTTTTTCCGCGTCGTCTTCGGCGCGGGCGGCTTCCTTGGCGAGGCGGGTGCGTTCGGCGGCGACGTCGATGAGGCCGGCCAGTGGCAGCAGCAGCGTTGCTTCGTCGAGCAGCAGCAAGGCGGTTTCGGCTGGTGTGTCGGCGGGCGCGGCCGCGATGTCCGATATCCGCGCGAGGCGTTTGGCGGGCTCGGCCCAGCGCGCCGCGCGCGCGCTTGTTTCGGGGGCGGCGTCGCGGAGCCAGACCGGTCCAGGCACGGACGGCGGCACGTTCATTTCGGCGCGCACGGTGCGCACCGCGGTAATGAAGCGAATCACCCAATCCAGTTCCGCCTTGGCGGCTTGCGGCTCGTGCACCTCCCAGGCGTCGGGCCAGGATTCGCGCGCCAGGCTCAGCGCCGCGCCATACCCGAATCCGTCCCAGATGGTTTCGGTTACGAATGGGATGGCCGGGTGCAGCAGGCGCAGAATGATGCCGAGCACGAAGGCGGCGGTGGCGCGCATTTCGGCGGCTTCCGCCGCGTTGGTACCGGTGAGAACCGGCTTGGCGAGTTCGAGGAACCAGTCGCAGAAAATGTTCCAGGTGAAACGTGTGCAGGCGTCGGCATATTCGTCGAAGCGGAAGCTTTCCAGGGCCGCATTGGCTTGCGCAACGGCCGCGCGCGCTTCAGCCAGCAGCCAGCGGCTGAGCGGCAGGCGCGCCAATTCGGGTCGGAAGGCGGGATCTGGCGCGACGCCGTTCATTTCCGCGAATCGTGCGGCATTCCAGAGTTTGGTGACGAAAGCGCGACCCTCGGCAATTTTCTGCGGCCCCAGCTTGATGTCGCGGCCGGGGCCGGTCAGCGTGCAGACGGCGAAGCGCAACGCGTCCGCGCCATATTCCTCAATCATCGCCAGCGGGTCGATGACATTGCCCTTGGATTTGGACATTTTCTGTCCGCGCTCGTCGCGCACCAGGCCGTGGATGGCGACGGTGCGGAACGGCACGTCACCCATGAAATGCAGGCCCATCATGAGCATGCGGGCAACCCAGAAGAAAATGATGTCGAATCCGGTCACCAACACGTCGGTCGGATAATAGCGCGCCAGATCCTCGGTTTTTTCCGGCCAGCCGAGGGTGGAGAATGGCCAGAGGCCTGAGCTGAACCAGGTGTCCAGCACGTCCGGGTCCTGCGTCAGTTCCGTACCAGCACCGAATTTCGCGGCCGCGGCGGCAATGGCTTTCTCGGCGGTGCGAGCGACGAAAATGCTGCCGTCCGGCGCGTACCAGGCCGGGATGCGATGGCCCCACCAAAGCTGGCGGCTGATGCACCATGGCTTGATATCGCGCATCCAGGCGAAAAACGTGTTCTCCCATTGTTTGGGAACGAATTGCACACGGCCCTGCTCCACCGCTTCAATGGCCGGCTTTGCCAGCACTTCCGCGTTGCAGTACCATTGTTCCGTCAGCAGCGGCTCGATCGCCACGCCGCTGCGGTCGCCATGCGGCACGGCATGCGTGTGCGGCTCGACTTGCGCCAGCAATCCAAGACGATCCAGTTCCGCGACGATCGCGGCCCGCGCCGCCTCGCGCCCCTGGCCTTGCAGATTCTGCAGAAACGCAGAGGCGGCGACGCCTGGTTCGCCGCCGATTTCCGCAAGCGTCACGCGCGCCTCGCGATCGAGCACGCTCGGCATAGGCAGATTATGCCGCCGCCCGACCTCGAAATCGTTGAAATCGTGGGCCGGCGTAATCTTCACCGCGCCCGTGCCTTTTTCGGGGTCGGCGTAGCTATCGCCAATGACCGGAATGCGGCGGCCCGTTAGGGGAAGTACAACATGCCGCCCGATCAGCGCGGCTAATGTCGGATGTTCCGGATGCACCGCGACCGCGGTGTCACCGAGCATCGTTTCGGGCCGCGTGGTGGCGACGATCAGGCTGCCGCCGCCCTCCAGCGGATAGACAATATGCCAGAGATTGCCGCGAATCTCACGGCCTTCCACTTCCAGGTCGGAAATCGCGGACTGGAATTTCGGATCCCAGTTCACCAGCCGCCTGTCGCGGTAGATCAGCTTCTGTTCATAGAGCGTGACGAACACTTCCCGTACCGCCGCGGAAAGCCCGTCATCCATGGTGAAACGTTCGCGCGGCCAATCGAGGCTGGCGCCGAGCCGGCGCAACTGGCGCGTAATGGTGCCGCCGGATTCCGTTTTCCACTGCCACACACGATCAAGAAATGCATCGCGCCCCAATGCCTGGCGGGACGTCCCCTCCGCTGCCAGCATCCGCTCCACCACCATCTGCGTTGCAATGCCGGCGTGGTCGCTGCCCGGCTGCCACAGCGCATCGCGGCCCTGCATGCGACGCCAGCGCACCAGCGTGTCCTGAATGGTGAAGGTGAGCGCGTGCCCCATATGCAGCGCGCCGGTCACGTTCGGCGGCGGAATCATAATGGTGTACGGCTCGGCGTTCGCGCGCGCGCCGCCGGCGGCAAAACTGCCGCTATGTTCCCAACCTTCGTAAAGCTTCTGCTCTACGGA
>DATJOH010000203.1:0-5496 GCA_035507235.1 Acetobacteraceae bacterium | reverse complement strand
CGCCGTGCGCACATAGGCGGCCGCCAGCTCCTGATCCACCGATTCGGCGAACATGCGGGCCAACCCAGGGCTTGCGAACAGCATGATGCTCGCCGCCGGCAATATCAGGTGGCGCAGAATATCGCCCGCCCCCGGCGCGGCCAGCCGCAAATTGCTCACGCCCCCGGCCGGCAGCAGCCCGAGCCAGGTCGCGAACACCATGGCGAGCAGGGTGGCGATGAAGAAGCCAGGCATGGCATAGAGAAACGTTTCGATATACGAAAATATTGTTCCAGCTTTGCCGCGATACCATACGCCGTGAGCCAGGCCGGCGGTGAGTGACGCTAACACGACGAGACCCAGGCCGGTGAGATAGAGCCAGGCCGACTGCCCGGCATATTCGCCGATCACGGCCATCACCGGCCGCGCCTGCACATAGGAATTGCCCAGATTCCCGTGCAGGATGTGCCACCACCAGAGCAAATATTGCTGCCATACCGGCACATTTACGCCGAGCCGCGCACTCACTTCCGCGGCGCTCGCCGGCGTCACCTTGGCCCCCAGGATGGCATAAGCCGGCCCACCAGGTGCCGCATGGGCGAGGAAGAAGGTCAGCGTTACCAGCAGGGTCAGCGAGAACAGCGCCTCAAGGCAGCGCGCCGCCAGACGCCGCGCCGCGGCATGCCGGATCGTCCACACTGAGATATTCAGGGCTCCAGTAGCCGAGCGCATTGGCGAATTCCCCGATGCCGTGCAGCCGTTTCGCGGCGAGGATAAGCTGGTTGCCGTGCGGCAGGAATATCCCCGGCTGCACCTGGGCGGCGTAGCGCTGATAGGCGAACAGTGCGTCCAGCCCCGGTTGCTCGACGCTCGCGCGGATCAGCGCGTCCAGCCGCGGATCGCCGAAACTCTCAACATTCTGGTTGCCGCGGGTGTTCCAGGTGCCCATGCCATCCGGGAAAGGCGGCAGCGTTTCGTCGAGCGTCCCGGCGTCCCAATTGGCATCGTCCCCATACATCCGTTCCAGCTTCTGCGCGAACGGGATTGCGGTGAGACCCATGTCGATGCCGACATCGCGCAGATTGCGCTGCGCGATCTGCAGCATCTGCATTTCCGGCCCGTCCGGGTCATCCGTGCCAAGCGCGGCGAAGGCAAGCCGGACCGCGCCCCGATGCCGTATACCGTCGGCACCAGGCACCCAGCCCGCTTCGCTGAGCGCCGCGGCGGCCGCGGCAGGATCGTGGGCGAGCCCGGCGCCCGCGTCAGGCGCTTCCAGCCCCGCCGGTTCCGCCGGCGCCGGCGCATGGTTTTCGTGGCCGTAGCCGCGGAACACGAGGCGGATGATGCCCTTCTGGTCGATCGCTTGCGCCATGGCGCGACGCACGGTCACGTCGCGCAGGAATGGCGCGGCCGCGCTCTTCATGTTCAGCATCAGCACCATGTAGCCGTACGCCTCGGGCAAGATCACGGCATCGAATCGCCGATCATGCCGCATGCGATCCCACAGCGGGTAAGGCACCCGCGCCATGTCGATCTCGCCATCCTCCAGCGCATGCAGGGCATTTCCGCCTTTCGGAAATACGATAACCAGCCGCGCGAGCGACGCCGCGTGGCCACCATAGTCGGGATTAGGCGCCAAGGCCGCGTAACGGTCACGCTTGAAATCCGTGAGCACAAAGGGGCCATCGCTGACTTTGTAGAGCGCCGGATCGTTCTGCCGACGCCACATGGTCCCGCCGTCGATATCGCCCCACGCATGGCGCGGCAGCGCATAGATCAGCGAAAGCCCGTTCAGCGTGAACCAATCCGGCTGCGTCACTGCTTTCATGACGAAATCGACCGTATGGGCGTCCACCGCCCGAACGTCCGCAATTCTGCCCGGCACGCCACCCGTCCCGGCGGCGGGATACAGCGTGCCAAGCTTTCCGATGCGTTCAAAACCGAACACCACATCGTCCGCCGTAACGTCGCCGCCATCCGACCAGTGCCACGGCTTCAGCGTCACCCGAAACCGCGTGTCGCCATCGAGCGCCTCCACCGCCTGCGCAAGCGAGCGGTCATGATCGAAGTGCAGCGTCGGCCCAATCCACACCAGCGGCCGGTAAAGCAGCGCCGCCACCTGCAGCGTGTAGCTGGAGGTCGCCAGCAGCGGATTAAGCCCATCCGGCACATCCGGGTCGCCAAGACCAATACCCGTCGGAATCACCACGCTGCCGCAAGGACCCGCCGCCGCCGCAAGCGGCAACAGAAGCAAAAGTTTTTTGCTTCTTTTTTTCAAAAAAGAAGGCCTTTTTCCTTTGTTCCTTTTCGAAAGGAAAAACCCAAAACCCCTTATCTGTTTGCCTAGCCCCATTTACGCGACCCGTCCTCGCCATCGCAGCGAAGCGACCCGCGCGTCGCTAGGCAACCCGCCACCACCCTGGTTAACACTCCCCTCTCATCCTTCCATCCACCGGGAGCTTGCTTCCTAGAATTATCGGATTACGCCACCCAGCGAGAGGTCCTAAGTTTCCGTCACCAGCCAATACCGGCGGAAAGCAAAGGAAACCAGACAATGTCCAACATCTTCAACACCGTCCGCGCCACCCTGATCGCCCTCACGGTCGCCAGCCCCGCCCTCGCCCAGACCCCGCGCGATGTCGCGAACCTGGCATGGCAGCAGAACGTCCCCTCCTACACCGCATCCACCCCCGCCACGCCAATCTTCGCCGGCGCCGGCAGCGCCACGGACCTAGCCGCCCTGGTCCAGGACAGCACCGCCGCGATCTCCGCCGCCCCGAACGCCGACGCCTTCGCGACCGCCTTTGCTGCCGCCGACCTGGCCCGCCTGACCGGCGTCGCGGTGCGCGGCCAGCCCACCGTCACCGTATTCGTTCGCTGACTGTCATGGCCCGCATCGCCCTTATGCGATGCGGGCCGACGGCAAAGAAAGAAAGGGTTCTTTTTTGAAAAAAAGAACCAAAAAACTTTTATCTGTTTTGGGCGCAGCCATCACCGGCGAAAGCCGGCGCTACCTCCCGAAATGAAGCGTCTCTGTCCAGGGTGACTCGCCACCGAACAAATCACTGAAATGATGCGAGCCCCCCATTTCGGCCAGCCCCAGGCTTGTTGCAGTAACCTTGTCATGCGCACCGAAATCGAAGTGCGGATAAGTTCGCGCTGAAGCGTCGGCGCCGTCCGGAACGAAGCTGATCGCCGTGCCGCCTTGACCATCCGATGCGATATCAAAATTCGCAGTGTCATAGGTGCCGGAAAATTTCAGCGCATCAACAACCTTCGTGCCATCATAAAGCGTCAGCGTGCCTGCCGCAAAATTCCCGGACGTCGCGTCAATGCCATGGATATCGATAAGGTCGCCGGTGCCAAAGGCATAAAACAGCGGCGTCGGGCCAGTGGTCGGGATCGGCACCGCCAGCGCCAGCGTCGCGTCGCCGCCTTGGTCGAAGGCCACATGCGTCACGGTAAGCGTGCCATCGACAATCATGGTGGCACCGCTGTCAATCCGCATCGTGCCCGTGCCGGCCGCCGAACTTTCCACCGTCAACGTACCGCCATCGGCTACCAGACGGCCATCATTGCTGATCGGCCCGCCGGCAATCGTGCCGTAGCCCTCGGCGGTGGCGCCGGCCGCAATGCTGATCACTCCATCCGTCACCGTTCCGCCACCGATGGCAATTGCCGCGGTCGGCGCATCCTCCAGATATCCACCTTGCAACGTCAGGCTGCCGACCTGCAGCGTGCCGTGATTTTCCGTGCGCAGATCGCCGGTATCGAGAATTTTCGCCAACCCCGCATCCGCCACCGTGCCGCCCACCGTCAATTGGCCGCCATCCGTCAGTTGCGCATCGGCGCCGAGCGTTATGGTACCGTCAACCTGCCAATTCGCGCCGGCAACTTCCGTAACGGTAGTGAAATTGGTGAACTGTCCCGTCAGCGTGCCCGCGCGGGTGCCAGCCAGCCGCAAGACGTCATCAACGGCGGCATTGGCTACCACCGCGCCAATAAATACCGCGCCCGGATCGACAATGAGCGTGCCCGCGAGGGCACCGAATTGCACCGAGTCATTGTACGCATCGTTGGGACCGCTACCGCCGGAAATCGTGCCCGCATTGGTGACCGTGCCGCCATGCAAATACACGCCCGCGCCACCATCTTCAAAAACGCCATAGTAATAACTTAAACCACCCTCGCCGCCGATAATCTGCCCCGAATTGATGATGGTCGCGCCCGCGACGCAAATGACGCCGTCGCCGCCCGTCCCCCCAAAATAGTAGCCTTCGCCACCGCCCCCGCCGATTATTTTACCGGAATTCATAACGATGTCGCCGGATGCGACACTCACACCAGCAGCACCGCTAATGCCGTCATAGGCGAAAAAGCCTCCTCCTCCCGCAATCGTTCCAGCGTTCGTCAGGGTCCCCCCCGCACCGAGGTCAACGCCTACGCCGGGGCCGTCGCCGCCGCCACCTTCGATCAAGCCCTTGTTGCTGATATGCGCGGCGCCTTCGGTTGAAACACCCGCGCCGCCAGTCCCGGCGCCATAGTAGTAGCCCTTCGAATACCCGCCGAGACCGCCGGTGATTGTGCCGTGATTCGACAGATCGCCGCCTTCTGTCAAAAGCACGCCAACGCCGCCGTTGCCGCCACTATAATAGGAACCGCCCCCATATCCCTTGCCGCCCTTGCCGCCGGCAATTAGGCCAGTATTGTCGATGCTGGCGGCACCGTTTGCCGCAACGCCGGTGCCACCAGCACCAATGGGCGCATGATAGGAGCCCAGATAATTCCCATGGCCGCCGGTGATGGTGCCGCTATTGCGCAGCGTGTCGGTTGTTGCGAGCAGTACGCCAACGCCGCCCGCGTAACCAGCATTGTAGCCGCTTTGTAATGTTGTGTACCCGCCAATGCCGCCAGATATCTGGCCCGCATTGACCACCGTGGCGATCCCGGCAAGATCGATCCCGATCCCACCCGCGCTGCTGCCGCCCGAGCCACTCCCGCCATACAGGCCGCTCGCGCCGCCCACCTTACCATCGTTGATAATCCGGCCGTGCAGCCGTGCCGCCGGCACGATGATGGCATCGGCACCCGCCATCGTCGGCGCCACCCCACCGGTCGCCGTAATGGTCAGCGGGCTCCCATAGCCGCCGCTGCCTAATGTGACAGTCGTTGAAACAAGTGTGGTAATCGTGGTGTGCCCCATTTTGGCGTCCTTCCACATCGCGCTGCGCCCGGCAGCTTTCACCAACCTGCCGGCGGTCAAGGCAGTGCCCGAAACCATGCATGACCGCCGGAACGTTTGCCAGCCCCGTAACCACGCCGTCGCCGGGCGTCCCGCCAGCAGCCGCCTTGCCCGCGCCAGTTCGTAAACAAAAATTTAAAGCGCCGGCGGCCCGCTTCCGGATGGCATCATTCGTTTTTGATACGGATCCATAACAGGAAGGAAGGCGTTCTTTTTTGAAAAAAAGAACCAAAAAACTTTGTCTGTTACGGCAACATTTGGCGGCTTCTTTCGCT
>DATJOH010000202.1:0-7319 GCA_035507235.1 Acetobacteraceae bacterium | reverse complement strand
TATTCGCCGACACAGATCAGAGCAGCCGAGGAGTTGATAGAAGCACATGGCGAAGCCGCCAGTAAGGTCGCATTGCAATACGCGCTCGACGCCTATGAACAGGGCCGATCGGGCGATGGCAGGGCCGCCTTGGAATTAACGCAAGTCGTGCTGACCCTGCTGCGAAGCTAATGGGTTTTATCTGACTTTACCGGGGGGAGCTCGGCTCCGGCGCTGTCGCGCGGGGTTGGGTTGAGTGAGGATGATGGGAATGACGCTTGCGGAGCCGACACAACCACGCCAGCATCGTATGCCACGCGCCGAGCGACGGCAATTGGCGATCGAAACGACACTGACTTCGCTGGTGCGGCGCGGCGCCGAGGGAACAAGTCTGCGCGGCGTCTGCCGTGACATGGGCGTTACGCCGACATTGCTGCGGCATTCCTTCGCGGGCTGGCATGAATTGCTCATCGCCGCCTACAACGTGCTCACCGAACGTTACATGGCGCAGTTGGCGCCCGGGGCCGGCCAGGAATTTCCCAGCGCCGAAGCGCGCATGAGCGAAGTGATCCGCTGCTACCTGGCCACCGACTGGTTCGGTGAAAACACAATGGGCGCGATGATCGCGTTCTGGCATCTGTCACGCAAGATCGTGGAGTTGCAGGAGCCGCTGGCGCGCTTCATGGCCAGGCGCCACGCCGTGGTGCGCGAAGCCGTCACGGCACTCGCCGCCGCGCGTAACGCCGACATCGACGCCGACCAGGTCGCCGGCAGCTTCATTTTGATGATGGATGGAATCTGGTTGCACATGTCGCTGCGCCCGGACACCATCGATAGCGCGCGCGCCCAGGAAATCAGTTGGGCCTGGATGCGCGACCGCCTCGGCAAGTCCGCGCGCCTTAAAGCCGCGGGCGCGACGAACGATAACAGTACGCTGCCAAGCGGCACGGAGTGATTCGGGTAGGCTTTCAGGCTGAAAAAAGGAAGGGTTCTTTTTTGAAAAAAAGAACCAAAAAACTTTTACTCCTGGCATGCGCCGGCTAATCCAGATGGTTGATAGCGGCGTAAGCCGAATCAGAAAAAAGTTTTTTGGTTCTTTTTTTCAAAAAAGAACATTCTTCTCTTCTGAAGCGCAGGTTCAATACGCCGTCACCAGGAAGGCACATCGCCGTCACGCAATCGGCTGGTCGGTGATTTCGCGCACCAGTTTGCGCCGCATGGCTTCGGCGAAATCCTTGTAATCGGCGCACTGCGCTGCAAAGGCGCCCGGGCCGCCGATGACGCTGTGCTCGAAATACGCGACCAGGTCCGGCTCCTCATGCAGCACGCACAGGCCGTTGATGGTGACGCCGGCCAGCGCCAGCGCGTCGCGCAGCGGCTCCGGCGCCACACCGTCATTGGCGCTGCCGTCGCCGGCTATATCGATGACGTGACGTGTTGCCGGCACCGGCGCGCGCGCCAGCAGCACGGTCGCCGCCGCCAGCGCATTGCCGATGGCGGTGAGGCCGGCGCGCAGCACGCGCGGCATGTTTTCCACGAGGTCGGCAAACCGGGCCGCATCAGCGGCCGTTGCAATCAGCGTCCAATCCACCACCACATCCTGCGCGTCGCGGCCGGAAAACAGCAGCACCGCGCCGAGGCTCGCCGCGCGCGCGCCGCCGATCAATCCGCGCACCACCGATTTGTCGCGAAGCGCCGCCGCCATGCCGCCCGCGATCAGGTTGAATTCATCAAACGTAACGCTAGCCGAGCAATCCGCTGCCAGGATGAAAGCCAGGTCCGCGCCCCTCAGCGCCGCCACAGCGCCGCCTGCCACGCCGCCACGCCGGCGACGCTCACGATCAGTTCGCGCACCCGTTTCAGCATCGACAGCGCCACCGCATCGGGCGCCGCGATGCCGAACATGCCCGCGCCGAGCACAAATCCCGCCTCCTGCGCCGCCAGGCCCGACGGCAACGCGAACCCCATGCTGCGTGCCGCCATGCCCACGCCCTCGATGGCGAAGGCAGCACCCGCGCCCACAGGATCGCCAATCGCGTGCAAAATGACCCACACCTCCGCGCCGCCAAGGCTCCAGGACAGGAAATGCGTGGCCACACTGGCCGCTATCTCGGTTGGCCGGGCGTGCAGCGCCATCAGCCCTTCGTGCAAACCCGCGAGCGCCTGTGGGAAACCGAGCATCCGTGCCGCGCGTTCCAGCAACCGCATGGCGCCGGCCCGCTGCGCCACGATGAAGCCGACCACACCGACAACCAGGGGTCCCACCGCCAACGCCGCGCGCCCGGGGGTGATTGCCCCCGGCGCCAGCATTGCGGCAACCGCAAGTGTAACAAGCAGGTAGGGCGCCTGCGCCACCGCCTCGCACGTAATGTCGGCGGTGGTGGAGGCCGTGGCTTCCGCCATGCTGAGGTCGTTTTGCCGCGCGAGCAATCGCGTTGCCGCCACGGCACCACTGATGCCGGCAAGCGGCAGCAGCGTGTTCACCGCCTCGCGCACCCAGCGCGCGAACACCACGGCGCCGGGGGCGGATCGCGGCCGCAGCAGGCACCACCAGGCGAGGCCAGACAGCACCAGTTGAACGCCGTGCACGAACAGGGCACCGGGCAGCGAGGGCATCGCCCGCCACACCGCATGGCCAATGGCCGCGGCACCCCACCACGCCACCATGGCGGCGGTCGCGATAAGGGCGCCGGCAATCAGGATCAGGCTGAGGGCGCGAACCAGATGGCGGCGTGTTATGCCATCCGGAGGCAAGTAAGAAGAAGGGTTCTTTTTTGAAAAAAAGAACCAAAAAACTTTTGAACTATAGGGCGGCATCGGAATTGCCTGCCGCGGAGCAAACGAGCAAAAGTTTTTTGGTTCTTTTTTTCAAAAAAGAACTACTTCTTTCTTCTCGTGTCGAGCCGGCGTGGGCCCTAGTCCGCTCGCTCCAGTATCGAAACGATGTAGAAGGGTCGACGATACTCCGCCGTGAGGGTGAAATGCGGCGACCACGCGAACGCCTGATGAATGCGCCGCGTCAGCCGGCTGTCCGCGTCGGCGCCCGAGAAATAATGATTGGCCAGCAGGCATAATCCTCCGGGGCGCAGCAGCCGCGCCATGCGTTGCGCGGCTTCCTTCAGCGCGGTGTCGTTCAACGGAGGCGGCAGGTAGTAGAGCGTGTCCGCCAGCACAAGCAGGTCGAACGCGCCATCCAGCGATTCCGGCAGGTTCGTGATGTCGCCCTGCGCGAAACCGACATTGGTGAGGTCCGCGTGCGCGCGCGTCGCATCGCGCACCGCCGCCGCCGAAATATCGATGCCGAGCACGCTGTCGGCATGGGCGGCAAGCCGGCGGGTAAGCAGCCCCAACCCGCTGCCCAGATCGAGCGCCCGGCCGTAAGGCCGCCGCGGCAGCAGGCTCGCGATGACATCATATTTGCGCTGCTGGTAGAGATAGCGTGGGTCCGCGGAGGCCCAGGGGTCGCCCTTGGCATAGATTTCATCGAACGCCGCCTGGTTGCCGAGGCGCGCCCTGAGCGGCGCAATCGCCGCATCGGTCCGTGCGCTGCGCAGGAAAAGCCCGATATCGCGCGGACGCATAAAAAACATGCCGCCGACGCGGCCGGCGGTTCCGGACATGTCCCCCCAACCAAGCAGCGGCTGCGAAATCGCGGTGCCGCGCCACCGCTCTAAACCAGGGGTTTTTCGTACACCAGCAATATTACGACAAAGTCAGACAAACCAGCGGCGCAGGTGGGGCCGATTGCCTACGGCGGGTGCCGCTTGATAAGAACGCCGCAGATGACGGTGTTCGGGAACGCGGTGTGACGCCGCGGCTGCCCCCGCAACTGTAAGTGGTCCCCCTTTTGGGGTCGGTCCCAGCGCCATTGCCGCACACGCGGCGAGAAGGCGGGACGGGTGGATGTTTTGGCATCCGGACTGCCAGCCAGGAGACCGGCCGGCATCGAGATTGCGCGCGCGTTCCGGGCGGGGTGCACCGGGGCAACGGGATAACGACCCGCAGGCGGGCCATCGCCCTGAGACGCCTGTGGAGTGTTGCGCGATGCAACGTTTTGTTCTGTTATTGATATGCCTGCCTGCCGGAGCAACGGCGCAGGAAATCCCGCCCGCCGAATCGGTAGTGGTGACCGCCACGCGCACGCCGGCGCAAGCCGCCGACGTCGCCGCCGGCGTGACCGTGATCGACCGCGCGACCATCGAGCGGCGTGGTTACACGGATCTGGTGCAGGCGCTCTCCGCCGTGCCCGGCCTGCGCATTGCGCAATCAGGCGGCCCGGGATCGCAGGCGAGCGTGTTCATACGCGGCACCAACTCCAACCAGGTGCTGGTGCTGCGGGATGGCGTGCCGGTGAACGATCCCGGCGACCCTGGCGGGGCGTTCAATTTCGGCATCGATTCGCTCGACGATATCGAGCGCATTGAAATCATCCGCGGTCCGATGAGCGGCGTGTATGGCTCCGGCGCCATGGGGGGCGTGATTAATCTCATTACGCGCAAACCGCCCGCCGGACTGCATGGCTCGGTCACTCTTGGCGGCGGATCGCAAGCAACCGGTCTCGCGCAAGGCAATCTCGCCGGCCGGTCCGGCATCTGGGATTTTGCCGCCGCCGCGGAGGGATATTCGACCCGCGGGTTCGACCAGACGCCGCCGCGGGAAAGCGTCTATACCGGCGAAGCGGATGGCGACCGCGAAAAGCTCGCAAGTCTGTCGCTTGGCGCAACGCCGGTGACGGGCACGCGAATTTCGCTCGACCTGCGCGCCCGCGACGCGAAATACGGATATGACGAACAGGGGTTCGTCACCTACGACGGCGGCAATGCCAGCGGTTACGATGCCAGCCTGTGGGGCCGGCTCGGCATCACGAGCAAATTATTCGATGGCGCCTGGACGACGAACGCTTTCGTTTCGCGTTTACAAGATGACCGTCGCTATACGGTAACCTATGATCCGCTCGATCCGAACGACGATGCCGAGGATAGCCGCTATCACGGCCGCAGCACGGACGCGGAATGGAATAATGTTGTCCGGCTACCGGATATCGCAGCGGCCACGAATTCCCAACTGACGTTTGGCTATCAGCATGTGAACGACACCGCCGATACGAAAATCAGCGATATCAGCAGCGGCTACCCGTACCAGAGCCTGACCCATGCGCATATGGACACGGACGCCGGCTACGGTGGCCTCACCGGCAAACTCTGGCAGGCACTGACCCTGAACGGACAGTTGCGCGAGGATGCCACCACCGATGCCGGCAGCGCCTTCACCTGGCGCCTCGGCGGCGTGCTGGCGACGCCCTGGCAGGCGCTGCGCCTGAAAGCGAGTTACGGCACCGGCTTTCGCGCCCCAGCTTTGTTCGACCGCTACGGCGTGGACAGTTACGGCTACCGCGGCAATCCCGATCTGAAGCCGGAACGCTCTACCGGGTGGGAGGCTGGCGTGGAAGCGGATCTGCCGATACCGCAAAGCATCGGCAGCGCCACGCTGTCGCTCACCTATTTTCACAACCGCATCCACGATCTGATCGAGCTTGCCTACGCTCCCGTCTATACCTCGGTGAATATCGGCAATGCCCGCACCGAGGGGGTGGAGGCGGTTCTGACGCTCGCGGTGGCGCGGTGGCTTTCCGGCACGCTGAGCTACACCTACACCGATGCGCGCGATCTTGATACGGGCTCGTTACTGCTGCGCCGCCCGGAAAACGCGGGCGCCGCGGACCTGCGCATCGTGCCCTGGCCCGGCGTAACGCTGGTGCCGGAGCTCGTATACACGGGTCAGTTCGCGGACTACCTGACCAACAATGCAGGCGCCGATAACGGTATCATCGGCCTGTCGCGCAGCGGACTGATCGCCAATCTTTCGCTGAATTGGCAAGCGACGCGGCAGATCGAGCTGTTTGCCTGGGGCAAGAATTTGGGCAATTCTCGCTTTGAGCCAGTCAATGGCTATGTGGCGCCGGGGGCTTCGGTTCTGGTGGGCGCGCGCTATAGGTTCTAGAGAAAGGAAGGAAGTATTTCTTTTTTTGAAAAAAAAGAAACAAAAAAACTTTTATCTGTTAGGCGCGACAAGGATGCGAAGCTTTGAAATGCACGAAACCTTAAGGAGCAAAAGTTTTTTGGTTCTTTTTTTCAAAAAAGAACCCTTCCTTCCGCGCCGCCGGGTCGCCGACGAAGTCATGCACGCCGATATGTGTGAGGCCTGTCTCGGTATCGATCCAGATCGACCCGCCCAATGCGCGCCAGCGCGCGCAAAATGTGTAATCCTCGCTCAGATAATGTAACGTTACCGGATCAATGGAGGTGTCAAACAGCGCATAGAGCAGCTTGGGCGACACATCCAGCGGCACGTGCGCGGTTGCATAATGCAGCTCCGGGTATGCGGCAATCATCCGTTCGATGACGCCGCGCGCGATCAGCATGAAGCCCGTGCCGGCGTAGGAGGCGGTGACAAACCGGCCGCGCCGTTTCGCTTCAGGTTCGGCGAGCTCCGCGCCGACATAGCGCAGCGGCGCCGTGCTGATCAGCTCGCCGGCTCGCGCGCGTGCCACTGCCGCGTCGTCCCACATGATTTGCTTCAGCGGATAGACGCAGGCGGCGATATCTTCGCCCAGTGCGAGCAGGCCGGTGGCGGCGGTGGGCGGAAATTCGATATCGGCATCCACGAACAGCAAATGCGTTGCTGCCGGATGGGTCAGGAACTTGGCGACCAGCGTGTTGCGCGCGCGCGAAATGAGCGAATCGCCGGCGACCGTTTCCATCGTGATCGGCAGCCCGATGCTTGCACCATGGAGCATCAGATTGACGACGCTATGCATGTAACGTGTGGTGACCAGGCCTCCGTAACAGGGTGTCGCGAGAAAAATATGCGGCATGGCCGCACTCTGCCGGGCATTCCGTTAGCGCGGGGTAAATCAGGAACAGCGCCGAAGGCGGCGAGGTGGCCATGATTGACCCGGCAAGCGTGGGCGCTAGGGTGCGCCACCCTTTTTGGAGCCTCCGCACGTGACGGGATGCTTGCGTCTGCTAGCCATTGTCGCTCTTGCCGCTACGCCGGCGCTTGCTGCCGGGCCTGAGCCCGCCCCTTTGCCGCCGCCGATCATGGCGCCTGCTGATAAGCCCTATCCCGGCGAAATCACGCTCTCGGTGGATGCGACGGACCTCGACCATCATGTTTTCCGCATGCATGAGACGGTGCCGGTGAGCGGTGCCGGGCCGCTCACGCTGCTTTATCCAAAATGGATTCCCGGCGATCACGGACCTACCGGGCCGCTGCCCACCCTCGCGGGGCTCGTCGTGCGTGCCGGCGGCCAGGTGTTGGCCTGGCAGCGCGACGTGGTG
>DATJOH010000201.1:0-2864 GCA_035507235.1 Acetobacteraceae bacterium | reverse complement strand
GACCTTCACCGACCCTGAGCGCCGTGCGCAGGTTGCGGCCATGATGCCCGCCCCGCTTGGGCGTCATGCGCAGCCGCAGGAAATTGCTGCGTTGATTGCATTTCTTGCCTCGCCCGCGAACAGCTATGTAACGGGCCAGGTCATATTTTGCGACGGTGGCCAGGAGGCCTTGCAGCGGGCGATCTGGTGAGCCCTGCGCACAAAGGCGCCAAGCCGGGTAGCCTTACAGACAAAAGTCTTTTTGCTTCTTTTTCTTCAGAAAAAGAAGAATCTTCCTGTCCTTCCTCACCAAGCCAACGGCAGTGTTGCCACACCCAGCACCTGCCCCGGCAGTGTCTCGGCCTGCCTGCCCGGCGCGATGGTGAAATCGGGGATTCGCTTGAGCCATTCCTCGAGGAATATCTGCAATTCGGCGCGCGCCAACACCGATCCCGGGCATTTATGCGGGCCGGCGCCGAACGCCATGTGGCCCTCCGTTTTGCGGGTGAAATCGACTTTCAGCGGATCGGGCCAGGCGCGCTCGTCTAGACCGTGCAGGGAGGTGACCAGCATGACACCGTCGCCGGCTTTCATGTGGACGCCGCTGAATTGCATGTCGCGCGCGACGCGGCGGCCGACGCTGGCAATGGAGTGGCGCCGCAGCAATTCTTCCATTGCCGCCGGTATCAGCGCCGGCGTTTCGACCAGTTGCTGGCGGTGCGATGGGTTTGAGGCGAGGAAGCGGGCCATATAGGCCATTGTGCCGGCGACCGTATCGAGTCCGCCGAACAGCACCAGGGCGCATTCACCGAGCGCTTCCTCGTGTGTCGCGGTGCGGCCTTCTATCTGCATCTGGATGATGCGGCTGAGCAGGTCGTCACCCGGATGGTCCCGGCGTCGTTTCACCCAGTCTTCGAGATAGGCGTAGGTGGCGGTCATGGCTTCGTATTTTGCCTGCTGCGTGCCGCCGCGGATCATTCTCTCCGCGAAGCCGATCAGTTTTTCGCGGTCGGCGATTGGCAGATCCACCAGGCGCAGGAAGATCGTCATCGGCAGTTGGCGGGCGAAATCGGCCACGAATTCGCATTCGCCGCGGGGCTTGATGGTTTCGATGAGCTGGACAGCGAGTGTGCGCGCTTCCTCGGCATAGACGCGCACGGCGCGGGGGAGCAGCGCGACATTGATGGGGCGCCGGTAAAAAGCGTGAAGCGGCGGGTCGGCATCAATGGGCAATTGCGGCGGCATGCCGGGCACCGGCGGAATGGAAATGGCCTGTGCCGAGGAGAACCGGTCGAAATCCGGGAAGGCTTCCGCCACCAATGCGGCCCGGTTAAGCACCCAGTAGCCGCCATGGCGTGGCCAGAAGAAAATATCGGGCGAGGCATCCTGCACACGCTTCCAGGCGAGGAACGAATCTTCGTGAGCGCCCGGCAATTCGAAAATATCTATATCCCGGACGCGTTCCGGCGGGACGTGCGCCGGAATCTCCGGGCTTGCGGTCATTCCGTCCATTGTGCGCCTCCTCAGCTCACCATGAAGCCGCCGTCGACGGCGAGGAGCTGCCCGGTAATATAGGCCGACGCCGGGCTTGCCAGGAACAGGGCGGCGCGCGCGATATCGTCCGGTGTTGCCGGACGGCCCAGCGGCATGCGGGCTGGATTGGTCAAGGGGCCGTCGAGTTTTTGGCCTTTCAGGTTTGGCGCCGACGTGGCGGCGCGCGCGCCTTCCGTCATGACGCCGCCGGGCAGCACGGCGTTCACCCTTATCTTGTCCGGCGCGAATTCCACCGCGCAGGATTTCGTCAAATTGCTGACGCCGGCCTTGGAGGCGCCGTAGGCCTGGTTGCAGAATACCGCGGCCTGCAAGGAGGAGACGGACGAAATATTGACGATCGCGCCGCCGCGTCCATCCGCGCGCATGGATTTGATCGCCTCGCGCATGCACAGAAATACGCCGCGCAAATTCACTGCCTGGATTTCATCCCAGGCGGCGACGGTCAGTTCGGTGAACAGATATTTTGGAAATATGCCGGCATTGTTCACGATCACATCGAGCCGCCCGGTGAGCGCGGCGCCCGCCTGGATCATGGCGACGACATCGGCCTCCTGCGAGACGTCACCGGCGAAAGGGTGCGCGCGGCCGCCGGCGGCCGCGATTTCGGCCGCCACCATTTCCGCGCTGTCCCGCGCCAGGTCGGCAACCAGCACGTGCGCACCGGTGGCTGCAAACAGGTGCGCGATGCCACGGCCGATGCCCCGCCCGGCGCCCGTGACGATGGCGCCCTGGCCAGTCAGGGAAAATGCCCGCAAGGCCTCCGTGACAGCGGTGGCGATGGCGTCGGTCATCTCGTCTCCTTGGGGCCGTTTTCCCAAGCTAAGCCTATCAGCCAGCGTGCGTCGCGCGAGGCGGTCTGAGCCGGCATCACTTGCGCGATGATCGCGCGGCGGCGCATTGCGGCCAAATACCCTGCTGGCCCATTGCGGCCACGCCTAAGCTGGAGTGCCGCCCATGCCGCGCCATCTGAAAAGCACCGAAGCGATCACCTTCGCGGTGGCGGACGGCGTCGCCCGCATCACGCTCAACCGGCCGGAGCGGCACAATGCGCTTTCCGAACTTCTGATCGATGAGCTGTGCGGCGCGTTGCTGGAAGCCGATGCCCGCACGGACGTAAACGTGCTGTTGCTTGCAGGCGCCGGAAAATCCTTTTGCGCCGGCTACGACCTGACTGGTGTTTATGCCGGTTATGGCGCGGCGAGCGGGGAGGACGCGATAGAATATCGCACCGCCAACGGCACGATCGACGATGATTGCTGGACGATGGAGCAGACCCAGCGCAAGCTGGCCATCATTCCCAGCCTGCACAAACCGGTGATCGCGAAGATCCA
>DATJOH010000200.1:0-5140 GCA_035507235.1 Acetobacteraceae bacterium | reverse complement strand
GGCATCGTCAGTTTTGCCATCGTGATTTGCGCCCTGCTGGTCGTGCGCTCCGCGGAACGCGGCGGCTGGGCGGCAAGGCTGCAACATTCCTTCGCGCGCGGCATTGATCTGCGCGTGCAGCAAATCGTCATTACCGGCCGCGCCAACACGCCGGAGCCGCAATTGCGCGCGGCGCTCGGCGTTTCGGTAGGCGATCCCATCCTCGGCTTTTCCGTCAGCGCCGCGCGGGACCGCATCGAAAGCCTGGCCTCCGTGGAACATGTGGCGGTGGAACGCCGCCTGCCCGGCACGGTGTTCGTCGATCTCGTGGAACGCCGGCCCTTCGCCATCTGGCAGAAGGACCATAAATTCGTGCTGATCGACCGTAATGGCCAGGTTGTGGATAACGAGTCGGTGGATCAGTTCGCCACGCTGCCCTTGGTGGTCGGCGCCGGCGCGGCCGCACACGCCGCGGAACTGCTAGACGATCTCAGCAAGGTTCCGGATATCGCCGACCGCGTGGCCGCCTCGGTGCGGGTCGGTGAACGGCGCTGGAACCTGCAGCTGAAGAACGGCATTATCGTCATGCTGCCGGAAGATCACGAAGATATTGCGCTCGCAAAATTGCATGAATTGCAACAGAACCAGGCGCTGCTGGATCGGCCGTTGGTCTTTGTCGATCTGCGTCTGCCGGACCGGTTGACCGTGCGCCCGAAGCCCACCAGCCTCGTCGTTCCGGACGCGCATTTGCCCGACTCCGCCAACAGGAGGGCGACATGAACGAGATTTCCGCGCGCGGCCGGCTTGCCTTGCCGCCCGCCATGCCGCCGGACCTGCCGCCGCGCCATCGCAATCTGCGCGCCGGGCCCTACGGCGTTCTCGATATCGGCAGCACCAAGATCGCCTGCCTGATCGGCCGCACCGATTCCGATGGATCCTTGCGCGCCCTCGGCAGTGGCCTCACGCGCTCGCGCGGCGTGCGCGGCGGCGGCATTACCGATCTTGACGAGGCGGAGCGCGCGATACGCGCGGCCGTCGCGATGGCGGAAGAAATGGCCGATTACCGGCTCCGCACCGTCACCGTAAATCTCTCCTGCGGCCAGCCCGAAAGTCGCCTGTTCAATGTGCAATGGCCGGTCGGCGGCCGGCAGGTGACGGACGCGGATGTGCGCCGCGTGCTGACCGAAGGCCGCGCCCGCGCCGTCACCGAAGGTCGCGAAACGATCCATTCGCTGCCGCTATCCTTCGCCGTCGACGAAACCAGCGGCGTCGCCGACCCGCGCGGCCATCATTGCGACGTCCTGTCGGCGCGCCTGCACGTGGTGGACGCGCTTTCCATGGCGCTGCGCAATCTCGGCGCCGCGGTGTCACGCTGCGATCTCGAAATTTCCGAAGTCGTTTCCGCACCGTTCGCCGCCGGCCTCTCCTGCCTCGTGGAAGACGAGCGCGAACTCGGCGCCACCATCATCGACATGGGCGGCGGCATCACCAGCGTCGCCGTATTCTTCGAAGGCCAGTTGCTGCACACGGCACAGGTGCCGGTCGGCGGCCAGCACGTCACGCGCGACATCGCCGGCGTCCTCTCCACCCCGATCGACAGCGCCGAACGCCTCAAAACGCTCAAAGGCAACGTGCATCTCTGCCAGGACGACGAACGCGAAATCCTCGCCGTGCAAATGATCGGCGAGGAGGATCACCAGTTCGCCAAAATCCCGCGCAGCATGGTGATCGGCATCATCAAACCACGGCTCGAGGAGACATTCGAAATGGTTCGAGACCGATTGGACAGCGCCGGCCTAGGCCGCGCCGCCGGCGGACGCGTGGTGCTCGCCGGCGGCGCCAGCCAGCTTGCCGGCGTGCGCGATCTCGCGGCGCGCATCCTGGAACGACCGGTGCGGCTGGGCCGCCCCGCCGGCATACGCGGCCTGCCGGAAGCCGCCGCCGGACCTGCCTTTGCCACCGCCACCGGCCTGCTCGCCTGGGCCGCCGGCGAGGGCCGCACGCTGCAGGACTTACAGTTGGAAACGCAACGACCTGCCGGCCTGCTGCGCCGCATCGTCGAATTCTTACGCGAGCGCGTCTAGCGCCGCGACAACCATAACCGCCCTAGCACAGGAACTGCTGCCATGACGCTCCACCTCACCATCCCGCAAGTAACCCACACTGATTTCACCCCGCGCATCACCGTCATCGGCGTCGGCGGCGGCGGCACCAATGCCGTGGACAACATGATCCAGGCCAATCTGCAGGGCGTGGATTTCGTCGTCGCCAATACGGACGCGCAACAGCTTATGCACAGCAAGGCGGACCGCCGCATCCAGCTCGGTCCGCATCTGACGCAAGGCCTCGGCGCCGGCGCCAAGCCGGAAATCGGCCGCGCCGCCGCGGAAGAAGCCGCCGACGAACTGGCGCGGCATCTGGATAGCGTGCACATGGTGTTCATCACCGCCGGCATGGGCGGCGGTACCGGCACCGGCGCCGCCCCGGTCATTGCGCGCATGGCCCGCGAACGCGGCATCCTCACCGTCGGCGTCGTCACCAAGCCCTTCACCTTCGAAGGCATACGCCGCGCGAAATCAGCGGATAACGGCATTGCCGAGCTGCAACAATATGTCGATACGCTGATCGTCATCCCGAACCAGAATCTGTTCCGTATGGCCAATGAGCGCACCACCTGGAAGGATGCGTTCAAGATGGCCGACCAGGTGCTGTACATGGGCGTGCGCGGCGTCACCGACCTCATGGTCACCCCCGGCATGGTGAACCTCGATTTCGCCGATATCCGCACCGTCATGGCGGAAATGGGCAAGGCCATGATGGGCACCGGCGAGGCGGAAGGCGATAATCGTGCCATTCGCGCCGCCGAAGCCGCCATCAGCAATCCGCTGCTGGAAGAAACGAATATGGCGGGCGCACGCGGCCTCTTGATCAACATCACCGGCGGCGACGATCTCACCCTGTTCGAAGTGGACCAGGCCGCCAACCGCATTCGCCAGGAAGTCGCGGAAGACGCCAACATCATCTTCGGCAGCGCGATCGATTCGGCACTGGAAGGGATCATCCGCGTCTCCGTCGTGGCCACCGGCATCGATACGCAGGTGGCGGCCGAAGCCGAGCCGCCGGCACCCCGCCTGCGTGCCGTCGGCGGTGGCGCGCCCATCCCCATGCCCCTCGCGGCCCAGGCGGCGCACGCCATTTCCGCGCAGGCCGCCGCCGGGGCGCCGATGGCGGCTGTTTCCAACGTCGTGCACCTGGAAGCCGTGGCCCCCGACCCCGCGCAAGCGGAGCCGCGGCACGCCGCGTCTTATGGCAGCGGCCTGTTCACCCAGCCCAGCGCGCCCCCCACCACCACGGCGCCCTCCGCGCCGCGCAACCTGTTCAACCGTGTCACCGGCGCGCTCCGCCGCGGCCACGCGGAGCCGGAAATGGTCCGCACCGAGCCGCAAATCGGCGCCGAGTCCGAGCCGGCCGCCCTGGTCAGGCAGGCGGCAGCCGAGCCGGAAGTGGGGCTGGATATCCCAGCCTTCCTGCGCCGCCAGTCGAGCTAGGTCGTCATCCGGGCGGCGCGGCGGCGGAATCCGCCACGCTGCCCGAAGCGGCTAACCCCATCCGCAAGCCAGCAACAGAACGTCACAAAGCAGCGCAAAATTTGTCACAAAATCAGCCGTTTATGTCGAAACATACGGCAATAATGATTGACTGGCCGCTGCCGCCCGCCGCCCCTAGGTTGCCGCCGTAGGACAATTCACAGGCGAGTCGTTCGTCCCGGTGCGCAACCGGGGTGGTCGCCAAAGCCAGGGGTAAAACGCTCAGAATGGACGGGCTGCCAGACACGCTACGGCCGGTTGCCGCTGCCACGTGCCAGCGGACGCTGAAAACGGAAATCGGCTGTGTCGGCGTTGGCCTGCATACCGGTCGCAGGGTTGCCGTAACGTTAAAACCCGCCGCGCCCGGCACCGGCATCCTCTTCCATCGCAGCGATCTCGGCATCGATGTCCCGGCGCGGTTCGACCGGGTGGTGGAAACCCGCCTGTGCACCGCCCTGGCCCCCGCGGAGCGCCCGGACGCCCGCATCTGCACCATCGAACACCTGATGGCCGCGTTCGCCGGCGCTGGCGTGGATAACGCCATCGTGGTCGTGGACGGCCCGGAACTGCCGGTGCTGGACGGCTCGGCCGCCCCCTACCTGTTCCTGATCGATTGCGCCGGCGTTATCGACCAGGCCGCGCCCCGCACGGTCATCGAAATCCTGCGCCCGGTGCGCGTCGAAAACAGCGAAGGCTTCGCCGAGCTGCGGCCCGGCAATTTCGGCCTGCACCTCTCCCTCTCCATCGAGTTCGACGCGCCGGCAATCGGCCGCCAGGCCCTCAGCCTGCACCTCACCGAACGGGCCTTCCGCAACGAGCTCGCCTGCGCCCGCACCTTCACGCGCCTGGAAGAAATCGAGGCGCTGCACGCCGCCGGCCTGGCGCTCGGCGGCAATCTGAAGAACGCCCTCGTGGTCGATGGCGCGCGCATCGTGAACCCGGAAGGCCTGCGCATGGAGGGCGAATTCGTCCGCCACAAGCTCCTGGACGCCGTGGGCGACCTGGCGCTCGCCGCCGGCGCCCTGCAGGCGCGCTTCATCGCCCACCGCACCGGTCACGCGCTGAACAACCGCCTGCTGCGCGCGGTATTCGATGACGCCGCAAACTGGCGCGTCGCCGCTACCGAACAGCTAAGCCGCGGCAATTATCTGCTGGGCGCGCGCGCTGCGGCGTAAACAAGGAAGAATCTTCTTTTTCTGAAGAAAAAGAAGCAAAAAGACTTTTGTCTGTTAGCCCCTGGGCCACCGCGAGGCTCGGCACCAAAAGCAAAAGTTCTTTGCTTCTTTCTTTCAAGAAAGAAGTCCTTCCTTCCTGCCTTGGTAATCCACCCATTCCACGCTACATACCCCCAGCGGGGCTGCCCGGCGCGTCAGGGAATTCATCCCCGGGGCCAGTAAGCATCTCCCACGGGAGCTGGCTCTGTCGTGATCCTGGTCACGGTACCTGGCGCCCACCTGCACAAGCAGGCTCTGGGAGGATGAGACGCCAACGGCCATGGCGGCTCCGCGCTTAGATACGCGTCAATCGCCGCTCGTCCGTCAGCAAAAGGCGGCGCTGCGGCAACGCATGCTGCA
>DATJOH010000199.1:0-2998 GCA_035507235.1 Acetobacteraceae bacterium | reverse complement strand
CTGAAGCAACAGGCAAAAGTTTTTTGCTTCTTTTTTTCAAAAAAGAAGTCCTTTCTCACCTACGCGCGGGAGGATCGATATGGCGTGTCCGTATGTTGAAGGTCTCGAACGGCGCAGCGCCAATTTCGTGCCGCTTTCGCCGTTGAGTTTCCTGCCGAAGGCCGCGGAGCGGTTCGGCGATCGCATCGCCATCATTCAGGGCGAACGACAACAGAGCTGGCGCGATACCTATACGCGGTGCCGGCGGTTTGCCGCGGCAATGGCGGCACGCGGCATTACGCGCAGCGACACCGTGGCAATTCTGGCGCCGAACACGCTGCCCATGGTGGAAGCGCATTTCGGCATTCCGATGACCGGCGCGGTCATAAACACGCTGAACACGCGCCTCGACCCGGCGGCGATCGCCTTTCAACTCCGCCACGGCGAGGCAAAATTGCTGCTGGCGGATCGCGCCTTCGCGGCGACCGTGGAGGGCGCGCTTGCGCTGCTGCCAGCGGACATGCGGCCGACGCTCGTGGATATCGCCGATGACGAAGTTGCGGCCCCACCCATCGCGGATATGGAATATGAAGCATTCCTGGACGGCGGCGATCCGGAATTTGCATGGTCGCTGCCGCCGGACGAATGGGACGCGATATCGCTGAACTATACGTCCGGCACTACGGGCAATCCAAAGGGCGTGGTGGCGCATCATCGCGGCGCCTATCTCAACGCAGTCAACAACGTCTTCACCGCCGGCATGGAACCGCACGCCGTATATCTTTGGGTGGTGCCGATGTTCCATTGCAACGGCTGGTGCCACCCCTGGACCATGGCCGCCATTGCCGGCACCAATGTATGTGTACGGCGCACGGATCCGGCGACATTGTTCGGCGCCATACGCCGCCATCGCGTGACGCACATGAGCGCGGCCCCCATTATCTACACCGCCATGATCGACGCACCCGACTCATTGCGTGACGGCATATCGCACCGCGTCACCGGCACCACCGGCGGCGCGCCGCCGCCCAGCCGCACCTTTTCCCGTGCCGCCGACGTGGGCATCGATCTCGTGCATATCTATGGCCTGACCGAAACCTATGGACCGGCCGCTTTGTGCCCGGTGCAGGAGGAGTGGAAAGATTTGCCGGCCGAGGAGCGGGCACGCAAAGTGGCGCGGCAGGGTTTCGCATCGCTCGCGCAAGAGGAAATGAGCGTGCGCGATCCGACAACATTGGAGCGTGTCCCGGCGGATGGCGAAACGGTCGGGGAAATCATGTTTCGCGGCAATCTTGTCATGAAGGGATATTTGAAGAATCCGCAAGCCACCGCCGAGGCTTTCGCTGGCGGATTTTTCCATAGCGGCGACCTGGCCGTGCTGGAACCTGACGGCTACGTGCGTGTGCGCGACCGCAGCAAGGACGTCATCATATCGGGTGGCGAAAACATCTCCTCCGTCGAGGTGGAGGAAGTCCTGTGCCGTCACCCGTCGGTCAGTGCGGCGGCCGTGGTCGGTCGTCCCGATTCGAAATGGGGCGAGGCGCCGATAGCTTACATTGAATTGCGCGACGGCGCCGTGGCGACGGAGGACGAGCTGCGTGTTTTCTGCCGAGCCCACTTGGCGGGCTTCAAAATGCCGAAATCCTTCGTCTTCGCGCCGCTGCCCCGCACCTCCACCGGCAAGGTGCAGAAATACGTGCTGCGCGCGGCGGCGGCAAATGAATTCGGGGCGGTGAAATTTGATGACTGATGCGACGGGGCGCCTTTCGGGCAAGCTCGCGCTGATCACCGGCGCAGCGCGCGGCATCGGCGCCGCAATTGCCCGCGCCTTCGTGGCAGAAGGCGCCTTGCATGTCGTGGTGTCGGACATACGCGACGAGACCGGCCGCGCAACGGCAACCGCGCTCGGGAGCGCCGCATCCTATCTGCATCTGGACGTGCGCGAGGAAGCGCAGTGGCAGGCCGCTATCGCCGCGATCCTGGAACAACACGGCAGACTCGACATCGTCGTGAACAATGCCGGCATCACGGGTCTTGAAGCTGGCCCGGCGTCACACGATCCGGAGCATGCGACATTGGCGGACTGGCGGGATGTGCATCGCACTAATCTCGATGGGACGTTCCTGGGCTGCAAACACGCCATCCGCGCCATGCGGGAGGGCGGCCGTGGCGGCAGCATCATAAATATTTCCAGCCGCTCCGGCCTTGTCGGCATTCCCGGCGCGGCTGCCTACGCATCTTCCAAGGCGGCAATCCGCAACCACACCAGGAGCGTCGCCCTCTACTGCGCGGAACAACAACTCGGCATTCGCTGCAACGCCATCTTTCCGGCCGCCATTCTGACGCCGATGTGGGAACCGTTGCTGGCGGATCTGCAAGGCGAAGCCCTGGCGACGCGGATGGCGGACTTCGTTGCGGACACACCGCTACGCCGCTTCGGCATGCCGGAGGAAGTGGCGGCGATTGCAGTCATGCTTGCGTCGGATGAGGCAACTTATGTAACGGGCGCCGAATTCGTGATCGATGGCGGCTTGCTTGCCGGCAGCGCCGCCACACCAATAGGCAGATAGCTCGGTCGCAAGCCGTCCACGAGCCGCCGTTTATGCTGCCCCATCAAGCCATTCATCGATCAGGCGCCGCGCGATCGAAAAATTCGGTGGCAGAACAAAACCGTCCGGCGCGCGCAATTCGTCGCGCGTGAACCACCGCGCGTCCAGCAGCTCATCCGGGTCGATCGTAATCTCCGCTGTCGCGGCGTCGGCATGAAACCCCAGCATGATGGACCCCGGGAATGGCCAGGGCTGGCTCGAATGGTAGCGCACGCGCACGGCGCGCACGCCCGTCTCCTCGAACACCTCGCGGGCCACTGCCTCCTCCAGGCTCTCCCCGGGCTCAACGAAGCCAGCCAGCGTCGTGAACACCCGCATCTGCCGGAAGGCGGCCGGCTGGCCCAGCAAGGCGCGCTCGCCGTCCGTGACGAGCATGATCACGGCCGGGTCGGTGCGCGGAAAATGCGTGG
>DATJOH010000198.1:0-2642 GCA_035507235.1 Acetobacteraceae bacterium | reverse complement strand
CCGGACGAGACAACAATCACCCGCGTGCCATTGGCGCGCGCACCGGCGATGTCGGAGGCCAGGCCCGCAAGCCAGGCGGCACGCGGGGCGGCAAGTTCCGAGTCGACAACGAGGGCGCTGCCCAGCTTCAAAACGAGCAGGCGCGCGGTGGAGATGGCAAACATGGCTAGGGAAAGGATTCTTCTTTTTCTGAAGAAAAAGAAGCAAAAAGACTTTTATCTGTTGCGCTCGCTGCAGCGTGGCGCCACCAAACAGACAAAAGTTTTTTGCTTCTTTTTTTCAAAAAAGAAGAATCTTTATTCATTTCTGTAGCGATGAATAGCGTCTTGTAGCGTTCGCAGCAATTCCGACACGCCCTGCTTCGTTGCGCCCGAAACCAAATGCACCTCCTGGCCTGATGCGCGTTTCAGCGCAGCGCGACGCGACGAGATTTCGCGCGGTGTCATGGCGTCGGTTTTGTTCAGGGCGAGGATTTCGGGTTTTTCCGCCAGGCCGGCATCGTAGGCCGCGAGTTCGCTGCGCACGGTGCGCCAGGCATCCACGACGTGGCCGGCGGCGCCGTCCACCAGGTGCAGCAGCACGGCGCAGCGTTCGACGTGGCCGAGAAAGCGGACGCCGAGGCCGGCGCCTTCGTGGGCGCCTTCGATGAGGCCCGGGATGTCGGCGAGGACGAATTCTTCCGACGCCGACAGGCGCACGACGCCGAGTTGCGGGTGCAGCGTGGTGAAGGGGTAATCGGCGATTTTCGGACGGGCGGCGGAGGCGGCGGCGAGGAAGGTGGATTTGCCGGCGTTGGGCAGGCCGACCAGGCCCGCATCCGCAATGAGTTTGAGGCGGAGCCAGACCCAGCGTTCCTCGCCGGGGAAGCCTTTGGTGGCGCGGCGGGGGGCGCGGTTGGTGCTGGATTTGAAATGCGTGTTGCCGAAGCCGCCATCGCCGCCGCGGCATAAGGTGACGTGTTTGCCGGGCTTGTCGAGGTCGGCGAGCAGGGTTTCCTGGTCGTCGGCGAGGATTTGCGTGCCGATAGGGACTTTGATGTGCACGTCGTCCGCGCCGGCGCCGGTGCGGTCGCTGCCGGAGCCGTTGCCGCCCTTGGCGGCGCGGAAATGTTGCGTGTAGCGGAAGTCGATGAGGGTGTTGAGGTTTGGCACGGCTTCGAAAATGATGTTGCCGCCGCGGCCGCCATTGCCGCCGTCCGGGCCGCCGAATTCGATGAATTTTTCGCGCCGGAACGCGATGACGCCGTCGCCGCCGTCCCCGGAGCGCACGTAGATCTTGGCCTGATCGAGGAATTTCATGAGGACGCTCTGTGCCGCGCAGCGAAGATGACGCCGGCGGCACGCCGGTGGGGGTCCAGGGGGCAAAGCCCCCTGGTCTTCTTTACTCGGCTGCCGGCGCCAACGGCAAAACCGACACGTGCACCCTGCCCTCTTTCTTGCGATCGAATTGCACGTGGCCATCGATGAGCGCGAAGATGGTGTGGTCGCGGCCGAGGCCGACATTGGTGCCAGGCTTGTACGCGGTGCCGCGCTGGCGGATGATGATGTTGCCGGCGATGACGGCCTGGCCGCCGGATTTTTTCAGTCCGAGGCGGCGGCCTTCGGTATCGCGGCCGTTGCGGGACGAGCCGCCGGCTTTTTTATGTGCCATGGGTGCTGCTCCTTACGCCTTGATGCCGGAGACGCGCAGCACGGTGACGTGCTGGCGGTGGCCGTTCTTGCGGCGGCTGTTCTGCCGGCGGCGCTTCTTGAAAATGATGACCTTGTCCAGGCGGTCCTGGGCGATGACGGTGGCGGTGACTTCGGCGCCGGCGACCACCGGGGCGCCGATGGTGACGCCGGCCTCCGTGCCGACCGCGAGGACATCGGTGAAGGTGATGGTGGCGCCTGGCTCGCCGGCCAGTTTTTCCACCTTGAGGACCGCGTCGGGGGTGACGCGGTATTGTTTTCCGCCGGTGCGGATGACTGCGAACATACTGATCTCCGTGGGCGCTCGGGGCGTCCAATTCTTGTGGTTAGGGTGACGGCGCACCCTTCAGGTTCCGCGGGGGCTGGGCACCGGTGGGGCGCGGCCACAGCAAAACGCCGCTACCGGGTGGCCCCGGAGCGGCGGGTGGGCAGGTAGCCGGCGGGGGTGGCGCTGTCAAGCGTTGTGCGGGTTGCGGGAGCGGTAGGGCGCGGCCTATAAGCGCCCGCCGCGCGCCAGGAGAGGTGCCAGAGCGGTCGATCGGGGCGGTCTCGAAAACCGTTGTACGTTCAAGCGTACCGTGGGTTCGAATCCCACCCTCTCCGCCAACATTTTAGCAAGAACAATAGGTGACCGGCTACCCTGATCCCGCCTCTATCGCCGCTGGCCGTCTCCGGCACAGCGGGTGAGTGGGTTTAGTCACTGGTCGCCGACGGCCCGTTTCAACGTTTGCATACACGCCGTGGTGGGCCAGGTGATTGGGAGCGAACGCATGGCGTTTGCCTTGCCAGCGACGGCAACGACGCGGGCGTTCGGTTTGATGCTGAAATCCGGGATCCGGCGCAGCCATTCTTGCAGGAACACACGCAACTCGGTGCGAGCCAGGAATGCACCGATGCATTGGTGCGGGCCGCGACCGAAAATCATGCTTTTCTTGTCGGCGCGCTTGAAGTCGA
>DATJOH010000197.1:0-7026 GCA_035507235.1 Acetobacteraceae bacterium | reverse complement strand
TTCTCGGCGCCGCCGGGCCAAGAACGGTGATTCGGCGCCGCACGAATCAGAAAAAAGTTTTTTGGTTCTTTTTTTCAAAAAAGAACATCCTTCTTCTTCGCCGCGCGAAGTTGCCGCATGATCAGCCGTGCTCTCAAACGTTTGCTCGGTCCCGCATCGTCTCCCGTTCCCGGCCCCGGTTCGCTACCTGCCGATCAGGGATTGTTCATCATCGGCGCCGCCCGCAGCGGCACCACGATTCTGCAAAACGCGCTGAACGACTCCCCGGAGATCTTCCTCTTTGGCGAGGCCAATTTACACACCGACCCGGGCACCCCCGATTTCGCCGCTCGCTACAATGCCATGCACCGATCCTGGCACAATCAGGAGACCAAGAGTTCTTTCTGCCCACCCGTGCTGCCGCGCGACTCCTACTGGCACGATTACATGCGCAGGCTGGCGGCCCACCATCGCCTGGTCGGCAGCAAAACCGTCCTCAACCCGGTGCGCCCGGCGGGCTGGCTGGAGCGGCTATTCGCCTTCCATTGCCAGCACTTCTACCAATCCCGTTACATTTTCACGTTCCGCGATCCCGTTGCCACCATTCTCTCCACCCGCGATCTGCAGGTCCTGCTCTCCGGCCATACGGAGGGCCTGCGCAGCATCATGCGCAACTATGTGGATACGGTGCTGCTGTTCGTCAGCATGCTGCGCGCGCTGCCGAACGTGCGCGCCGTGTGCCACGAAGATATCGATCGCGCGACGTTCGACCGGCTCGAGGCCTGGCTCGGCGTCAGTCTGCCGAACAGCCACACTTATTACGATCGCCACAGGGTGCTGTCCTATGACGACGAAGGCCTCGACGATGCGACGCGGCATCTGACGGGCCTGCTACGCGAACTCTACGGCAATCTCCGGCAGGGCATAAATCACGGTTTCGCCACGCCGCAACTGGACCAGAACAATCACCATCTGAGCCCGACCCATTTGACCAAGCTTGGCCATGTTGCGCGACAAGCCGAAATGCTCGCCGATGGGCTTCCGGCCATCACCTCGCCACCGCTTGCCACGTGGGGCCCGTGAGCGCCACGGCGGAACTGGGGCGCACCGCGCCCGGCGAAAGCCACACCGCGCCGGCAACCACGCATCGCCGTATCGACGATATCGAAGTGCTGCGCGCCGTCGCCATCGTCTGCGTCCTGGTGCAGCACTCGCTGTGGAATCTTGTCTTTAACGTGCCCTGGCTCGGCCGAATGCTGCATCACACGCCGCTCTGGTGCGGCGTCGATCTGTTCTTCGTCGTCTCCGGCTTCGTCATTACGCGCAGCCTGCTACCTTCGTTGCGCGGCACCGACCATCCGGCCGCTGTCCTGCGACGTTTCTGGATACGCCGCGCCTTCCGCCTGTGGCCCGCGGCCTGGTTCTGGCTGGCGTTCATGGTCGGCGGCAGCCTCATTTTCCGCCACCCGGCGTTCATGGGCACGCCCGCGCTCAATGTGCGCGGTGCCTTGGCGGCCATCTTCGCATTCGCCAATATCCGCTTCGGCCTGCATGCGTTCGGCACGCCGTACGGGCCGAGCCTGCCATACTGGAGCCTTTCGCTCGAAGAACAGTTTTACCTGGTGTCGCCGCTGGTGATGCTGCTGGCGCGACGATATTTGCCATTGGTCATAGTTCTGCTGCTGGCGGTGCAATTGCCGCTGCCGCACCCACGGCTTTATTTTTTCTTCCGCAACGATGGCCTGCTGTGGGGGGTGCTGCTGGCGGCATCCCCGCCGCTCCTGCGTGCGGCCTCGGCAGCGGCGCGGCAGCTTGCGCGCGTGCCATTCGCGGGTCTTGCGGTATTGCTGGCGGCGCTCGGCGCCATGACCCAACTTTCGCCGCCCTTCGAGCAGTCCCCGCCGTACTGGCTTGGCGCCCTGGCTGCGGTCGCCGCCATTCCGGTCTGGCTCGCCGCCGCGGACAGAAATGTTTTTTCCGCCGGCCCCTTGCAGCGCCCGGTGCTCTGGCTCGGCAGCCGTTCCTACGCGCTCTATCTCTGTCATATGCCGATCTATCAGTGTGCCTTTGCAATGGCCAGGCACACCGCGCGGCCGTTGTTCCACATAAATATCGAGATCTGCAGCCTGTTGATTGGCCTCCCGCTCCTCGCTACGGCCGCGGAAGCGACGTACCGGTTCGTGGAGGCGCCATTGCGCGGCTTGGGCGCCCGGCTGGCGGCCGGTCGACACCGGCGGCGCGCGCTCTTGCCGCGATAGAGCACGCTAGCTTAAGGCCGAAGTAAGCAAGATTCTTCTTTTTCTGAAGAAAAAGAAGCAAAAGGACTTTTATCTGTTGCTACCTTTCCGATGATCGTTGCGTGTATTATCCTCAAAGAGCAAAAGGCCTTTGCTTCTTTTTTCAAGAAAGAAGCCTTCTTCTTCGCGATGGAATCAGAAGAAAGAGGCCGCGGATCGCAGCCTTCCGCCCGGTCCGGCCGGACTTGTATCGCGGGCGCCCCGACATGCGCTCGCAGCGGCCAACATGCCCGCCCCGAAAACGCCGAACGCGAATAGCCATGCGATTAGGTCGGCGTCGGGAGGGGCATAGCGCCACCGTATATCCCCTTGCCCCGCCGGCAGCGCCACTTGCTGGAAGTAATTCGCGCCGTTGCCGGGCTGAATGGGAGCCTTGCCGCCATTGATGGTGGCGCGCCAGCCAGGTAGCCGAAGTTCGCGGCGCAGCAGCAGGGCCGGCGCCGCGCATTGCGTCCGCACATGCAGCCGCGAAAATGTGCTTACCTGGCACGAACCGCCGCTTGTTTCAAAGTACGGCGCAGCGCCCGCCAGCTCATAGATATGGGCGTTCCCATCACCATAAACCCCATTCATGCCGGGCTCCGGCCGTGCCACGAAGGGATCGGCGCCGGCCGCGACAATGACGTACCTTGTCCCGGCCGCGCGCAGGCCGTTGATGCTGGCCCGAAACGAGGCCAATTCGGAAGCAGGCGTCATCGTCCAGCCGGTCACCTCGTCATTGATGTCGCCGCCGATCGCCTCGGCTGCCAGCTGCCATTCATTTGCGAATGGCAACGAATCCGCTTGCATCGAGGCCACGCCGAGCCACGATCCGTAATTTATCGGCAACTGCTCGTGCAACGTATACACGCGCGACAAACCGGCGTGCTCGCGCAGATACGCGATCGGCGCCAGCGCCAACCGATTCGGCAACGTGCCAGCAAATTCCGGTAGCATGAATTGCCCGGTCGCCTCGATCGCTACCAGGGCTGCCACCGCCAGGGCGCCGCGGCGGCTCGGCGGGCGCGTCATGCACCAAGCGATCGCCAGCACGACCGCCGCCGCTTCCAGCAGCGTCGCCACGAGATAAATCTGCCCCGCCCCCGGTGGCGGCGGCAGACGGCGCTCCACCGCCGCGACAAGCAGTGTCACTGCCGTCAGGGTGGCGAACAGGCACGCGGCCCACATCGTGCGCAGGCCCTGACGCGCTCGGCACCAATCATCGATCGCCAGTGCGGCAAGCACCACGGCCGCGCATTCCAGCGATGGCATCGCGTAACGGGTTACCCCCACCTCGTTCAGCGGTTTGATCGATGTCCAGATGGTATGGGCAAGCGGCACGCGAAAAAATGCGCAGAGCCAGAACGCGATCCAGCCTGCCATCGCCCAGCGCAGCGCCGCCAACCGGCGCCCCGAAAACATGGCCAGCAGCGCCAGCAGCGCCAGGCCGGATCCGAAATAACCACCGTCGCCAGCCCAACTGCCAGCGTTGCGGTCGGCGTAGGGTGGGCCATAGAGGGTCGGCAGCAGCAGCGCCGCCGCCTGGCCCACTGGCAAGGAGCTTTGTGCGGCAAAAGCGTGTATACCGGTCGAAGCGATTTGGAGATAATCGGCGAAACTGATCCAGGCGGGCGCCGAAAGCGCCATTCCCACGCACCCACCGGCAAAGATTTTCGTGACCAGGCCGGGGCGCCGCGCCGCGCCCGTGCGCACGAATGCGACGATGGCCCAAATGGCCGCAAGCAGGCCATCCATGAAGGCGGTTTCGGGAAATCCGGCGACGATGGAGTAGGCGAGCGCGAGCGCGACCCATAGTGAACCGCCCGGCCGGCCCGCCACTGCCCTGGTACGGCAGCGTTCCAATCCGAACAGCAGCGCCGGCAGGAACGGAATAGGCAGTATAGGCGAGTGCGCGAACCATGCAAACGAACCGTTAAGGGAAAAAAGAATTGCGCCGACGCACGCCGCCGCGCGGCCAAGGCCGAGTTCGCGGAACAACGCCACAATGAACGCGCCCGCCAGAAGCTGCATGACGAGTTTCAATATCACGATACCCGAATAAAAGTGCAGCAGCAGGACGAAGGGCAGAAAGAAAGCAGCCGGCTGCGCCTCCGCGGCGAGCGGCAGACCAAGCCCCGCAAGGCTGTTCCACCATGGCAGGCTGCCACGCAGCCACATCTCGGCCGCCCGCCCACCAAGTGCCTGCAGCGTTCCGCCGTCATTGCCATCCATGCTGCAGCCGCCGCCAAGGAGGTGAAGCGGCGAAACCGCGACCAGACCATAATTGGAGTAAATTGGATTACAGGTCACCCACCCGGAAAATTCCGGCAAATGCGATATGAGCGTTACGACAAGGACGGCCAGATAGACCCACAGCCACCTCGCCCCGCCGCCCGCCGGCGGCTGGGTCGCCGCCGGTTGCCCGGCCGGCCCGGCGCCAACCGCCGCGGCCGTATCGCTTGCCGAGAACGACATTTCGTTACGAGGTTCCAAACTGATGGCGGGTTTGCATCGTGGCGTCGGGCAATTTCATTTCGCAATCCAGAATTTATTGACACTATCAAACCAATACAGCTTCTTTAGCCCAGGGTTGCCAAGCAGGTCGGCGATCGCTGGCAGTAGTCCCGGACTCGGCGCGTTTCTCATGATGATGATGTCAGGCCTGCGCGAGAGCACATAGTCGGAATCGGTGCGCGAATGTCCCGGAATAATCCACGCTCCCGGAACGGTACGTTGGCTCAGGGCGATGCGTCTGTCGGTCAACCCGACCATATCGAGGATTCGGAGATCCATGTTATAATAACCTATTTTGCCAATGCCGATGCAGGCTACCAGCTTCACGCCGGGCCGAACCTTGCGCATCCTGGCCGACATCGCTTTTATAAAGTGCTTCTCATTGGGCTCCCTGAACCAGTGTCGTTCCGCCCGCGCGCGTTTGCCGAGACGTGGAAACGGCTCATCTACTGGTCCCATAAGGTCGAAATCATTCGCGAGATGAAAGCCCGGCGGGCTGACTTCGCCGTACAGGCTGACCAGCGCCGTGGCAGGCAGCGCCAACGCCAGTGCTATGCCGAGCCAGACCCGCCACGCCAGAAGCCGTTCCGCGCCCACACTTGCCGCCGCCAGCAGAACCGGCAGCACCGGTAGCATGAAGCGCCCGAACGCGAACACGTCGCCGCCGATCGCAACGCAGTACACCGTGGTCGCCAACCCAAAGAGCGCCGGCGCGCGCAGGCGCGGCTCCAAGATGATCGCCAGCATCGCGCCCGGCAGCAGAAGTAACGGTCCGTCGCTGAAGAATTTCTCGATATAGAATACGCCGTCCTCGAGCGGCACCTGGCCGACCTTTGCGTGGAACGTATTGGGCACCACGTCGCCGTAATAATAGTACCGCCACGCCGTGAGCGCGGCGAGAGCAGCCACGAAAATCAGCGGGGGCACGCTGCGGCGCAGAACGCCGCGCCAGCCGTCGGACCACCGAATGAGGCCGATGATCCAGGGCACGCCCAGCAGCACGCCCGCCATGATGCCGCCTTCCGGCCGGCACAGCAGCGCAAGCACCGAAATCCAGGCGGTGGCGATCTGCCGCTGCATGTCGAACGCCAGCAGGCCCGCGATCGTCAGGAACAGGAAAAGCGGTGTTTCCAGGCCGGTGGTTGTCCAGCAGGCGAAACTGTTCGACGCCAGCATGACAACCGGCGCCAGGGCCGCCAGCCACGCGAACCGCGGCGGCAGGAACCGCCGCACATAGATATGCACGCCCACTAGCGACAATGCGCCGAACAGCAGGCTCATGGCCTGCCCGGCGGAGGGCGCCTGCACGCCAATGCGCACCCACAGCGCGATAAGCAATGTCCACAGAAGGTTGGTAAAGCCCTCTACATACTCGCCGGGATTATAAACCAGGCCATGGCCGGTCGCCAGATTGACAGCATAACGATAACTGATGAAAGCGTCGTCCGCCTGCTCGATGCGCCGGCCGGCACCGAGCACGAACAGAACAAGAACCAGCGCCGTCACCGCCCATGCGACAATTTCGCCGGGTCCACGGGCGCGCCATCGAAGCGCGCTCCATTGGATGATTGCACGGAAATTCCGCAGGAAACCGGGGAGGCCGCTGCCGCGCAACGCCGTCGCCGCGAGCTCAATTTGCAGCATGCGTCGCTCCGGGAAAAATCCGGCAGCCGTCATCGACGCCATGGCGCGGATGGTCGATGTCGAATCGCAACAGCATCGCGGGCCACTCGCTGCTGTCGCACACCACACGCCAATCCGCGGTGCGCAGCGGCCACACCTGCGTCACGCTATGCCGTGCGATGGTCCACCGCGCGCCGACGCGCGCTAGATCGTCGAGGAAGAACAGTTCCATGCCGGTCCAGCCGAAATCCACGGTCGCGCCCGGCCGCAAGGTTGCAATGAAGGCCCGCACCTTGGCGATGTCCGCCGGCGCGACGATGTTCCGATGCAGCATCGCGAGGCGTGGCCCGAGCGCCGCCATGGCTGGCGTGACATGCAGCCCGAGAACCAGGGTCGATAATGTGAGGCCGGCACCGGTCCACACAGTCCAAAGCGGCTTCGCCACCGTCTCCTGCTCCGCCAGCGCGCCCACCGCAAGCAGCGCGCAGCCCAACACCTGCCCATAATCGTACCAAATCTCATGGCCATAATGTGCCATCACCAGAAATGCGACACCGCATAAAGCCGTCAACGCCGCGGCATCGCACCTGCGTCGCTGCCACACAAGCGCCCCACCGAGAAGGATTCCGGCGAG
>DATJOH010000196.1:0-2010 GCA_035507235.1 Acetobacteraceae bacterium | reverse complement strand
CATGCGTGAAATTCGCAATCGCGCGTTCCAGGGTGGCGCGATCGAGCCCCGCCACATGTACCGCGGCGCCGAATACCGCCGCCGTTTCAACGCCGGGCAATTGTCGCAGCTTGCGCGCCGTCACGTCCAGATCGCGGCCGGTGGCGGCGAAAATCACCAGGCCGGTGCCGCGCGCGACATCCTCTGGCGGCCCTTGCACCACGATTTTGCCGTTGGAGAGATAGACGATGCGGCCGCAGCGCTCCGCCTCATCCATGTAATGGGTCGAGACCAGAACAGTGAGCCCTTCGGCCGCCATGTCATGTATCAGGTCCCAGAAGGCGCGGCGCGCCTTCACGTCCACGCCGGCGGTCGGCTCGTCGAGCAGCAGCAATTTCGGCGCGTGCAGCACGCAGGCCGCCAACGCCAGGCGCTGCTTCCAGCCGCCGGAAAGCTGCCCCGCCAACTGGTCCGCCCGATCGGCGAGCTCCATGCGCTCCAGGATCGATCGCACCGCGGCGCGGCGATTGGGAAGCTCGTACACCGCGGCGACGAAATCCAGATTCTCCGCCACCGTCAGATCCTCGTAAAAACTGAAGCGCTGCGTCATGTAGCCGATCTGCCGCCTGATCCGCGGCGCGTCGCGTTCGATATCCAGGCCGAGGCAGGTGCCGCCGCCGCCATCCGGCCGTATCAGGCCGCACAGCATGCGTATGGTCGTGGTCTTGCCGCTGCCATTGGCTCCGAGAAATCCGCAAAACTCGCCCGCCGCCACTGCAAGCGTCAGGCCCTCGACAACTTTGCGGCTGCCGTAACGTTTCTGCAAATTCCGCACATCGATCACCAGCTCGCCGCTCATGGCGTCGCCTTCCAGCCGACCGGCCGCACCTCCATCGGCTCACCCGGATGAAACCAGCCGATTTCATCCGCGCGCGGCCGCGCCTCGATGCGGAAAACAAGTTTCTCCCGACTCTCCTCGCTATAGATCACCGGCGGCGTATATTCCGCCTGTGGTGCAATATAGGAAATCGTGCCGCCGAGATCAGCAGGGCAGAAGTCGCAGGAGAACGTTACGCCGCCGCCGCGCCGCAGCCGCGCCACGATATTTTCAGGCACGAAAAACCGCACGAAAATATTGCCCGGCGGCAGCAGCGAGACCACCGGTGCCGCGGTCGCCATGACTTCCCCCGGCCGCGCAAGAACGTCCGCGATGCGCCCGGCGGTCGGCGCCGCCACGGTTCGTTGTGCCAGCCGCCATTCAGCCGCCGCCAGTGCCGCCCTCGCGCCGGCGACCGCGGCCTGTTGCGCCTCGATCTGGCGTGCGCGCCCGACCGGCGCGCGCGCCTGGTCCAATGCCGCCTGCATCGCCGCCAGCTTCGCCATGGCCGATTGATGGTCGGCGCGCATCTGATCTACGCTCTGCTTCGTCACCGCGCCGCGCGGCAGCAACGCCTCGCCGCGTCGCAGATCGGCGGCCGTGCGGGTGACGGTGGCTTCCGCGTCCGCGACATTGGCCGCCGCCTCGTCGATTTCCGTCGTGCGGCTCGCCATTTGCAGGTTCTTCAACTGCTCTTCTTCCTGCGCCAGGCTGTGCGCCGCCTGGTCTCGCGCCGCCCGGTCCGGCGTGGCGTCCTGGGTGAACAGGATCTGGCCCGCCGCGACCTCATCTCCGCGGTGCACATCGACCGACATCAGCAGGCCAGGCTGCGTCGGCCCGATTTTCACGAAGTCGGCCTCCGCGTAGCCCTGCCAAATAACCGGATGCGGCCGGTGTTGCACCCACCACCAGACGCCGAAGCCGGCCGCCACCAGCAGGGCCGCGCCGACCGGCACAATACGGTTCATCGTCGAACGACCACGCGGTGCCATCCCTCGATTCGTGGCTTGAAAGAGGACGCTGCCGCCATCGCCGTGACCAGGGTCAAGCTCCCGTGGTGGCGCCTCGACAACCTAAGCCAATCGGTGTTGAAGAATGGCAGACAGGCGGTAGGAAAGGCGTTCTTTTTTGAAAAAAAGAACCAAAAAACTTTT
>DATJOH010000195.1:0-5704 GCA_035507235.1 Acetobacteraceae bacterium | reverse complement strand
GGAACTGGAGCGGTTTGCGCAAAGCTGCGTCGAGAGCGGCCGCTACAACAATGTCAGCGAAGTGGTCCGCGCCGGCCTGCGCATGCTGCTCGACATCGACGAGCAGCGCCGCGCCTTTGTCGCCTCGCTCGAGGAGGCGGTAGCGGAGGGCGACAGGATCGGCTTCCTCTCCATAGAGGAGTCCAGGGCCGATATTGAGGCCGCAATTAGGGAAGCCGCCAGCGCCAAGGCGGGATGAGCGAGAACCTGCTCGCGCCGCGCGCCCAGCGCGAATTGCGCGAGGCCGTTCTCTGGATCGCGGAAGACAATCTGAATGCCGCGCTCGCGCTGCGGGAGACCACCTACCGCGCGGCGCGCATGATCGTGGCGAAGCCCGGCCTCGCGCGCACAGAGCCGGAACTCGCGCCACCCCGCTTCCGCTTCTGGTCGCTGCGCGCCTATCCGTATTTGCTCGTGCTCGATACCGGCCGCGATCCCCCGGTTATCGCACGCTTCCTGCACCAGGCCCGCGACCTGCCATCCGCGCTCGCGGAGCTGCTGCACTAAGCGGCGACCGCCGGCGCAGGATCGGGTACTCTTTTAGCTTGCGAATACACCGTGCTGGAATTGCGGTCGCCAGATTGGCTAAGATGACGCGTGACCGACACGAGCCAGCCAGACAGCCCGGAGATAACATTCCGGCATCCGAGCCTGCTGCCCCTTCGGATAGTTTTCCGCCTGCTCTGGCTGCTTGTGGTCGTAGTGGTCGGGGTGATCTCCGTCCGTAGCGGCAGCGCCGCGTACATGGCGTCGATCGCACTCGCTGTCGAAGTGACGCTGCTCACGGCAATTCTGGTCGGTCGGCAAGTTTGGCTGCGCCACAAAGGTGGCATGCCACCGGTGCGCGTAGGACCGGAGGTCATTACTCTCCCCGCAGGTCCCGATTCACGCCGCACCGTCATGATTGCCTACAAGGACGTCCGCTCGGCGGCCGTGCTTGGCACCGGCTGGCGGGCGCGTTGGATACTGGACACGGCTCGCGGCGCCTACGTCTTTCCGTTGCGTTACTTCGAACAGTCTGACGCACCCGACCGCCTGCGCGCTGCCATTGCGGAACGAGTGGGCGGCCTGGCGGACGGTGCCGCGCTGCTGGCAAGCATGCGGGCGCGCGATGCGCTGGCGGCCGAACTCCGCACCGATTGGCCATGGGCGACAACAGGCGCCATCGTCACGCTCGTCGCATGTTTTTGCGTCCAATACGTGGCACTGAAGGGCGCCGGCGATTTCGGCATGATCGACGCCGGGGCCAATGCGTCCTTCCTGGTGCGCGACGGCGAATGGTTCCGGGTCTTCACCGCCAGCTTGCTGCATCTCAATCTTCGCCACCTTGCCGGCAACATGCTCATGCTCGCCGTTCTCGGCACGATGCTGGAACGACTTGTCGGCCCGCTGCAATTGCTGATTATATTGCTGGCCACCGCGGTTGCCAGCCAGGCCGCTTCCGCTGCCGCCGGCCTGCAGTTCGGCGCGCATCTTTACGCCATCGGCGCGTCCGGCGGCCTGTTCGGCATATTGGGCGCGCTGGTCGTGGTCACGTGGCGATTCCGCACCGACCTTCCCGCGGGTTTCCGGCTGTCGCGCCGCGTGTGGATCGTGCTTGTCGGCCTCAACATGGTCCTGTTGCCGTCACTGCAGCCGCAGGTGGACAAGGCCGCGCATCTCGGCGGCTTCCTGGCCGGCCTGCTGGCTGGCGTCATTCTCGTAACCCACAAGGCTGAGCTACGTGAAGTGGCGGGGCCGCGCCGCAATGCCCGCCTCGCGCTGGCCGCGGTCGCATTTCTGTGGGTGGCCGGGCTGGCCGCGGCCGGCTTGCACGCCGCCTCCGCGGCCGCGCGCGCCGGCGATCGCTACGCCATGGTGCGCGATGTTCTGGGATCGGACAGGTTTTCTGCCGCAATTGACAACATGATCGCCTGGTCGGTTGCCCTGGATCACGGCGCGCCGACCGCCGTGCTGCAGCAAGCGCGGCTGCTCGCCCATCGCGGCGTTGACCAGGCGACGCAGGATGCGGCCGCCGCCACCGGCCGCACCGCGCGCACCCGGCAATGGACGCTTGCCGCGGTCACCGATACGGAAGCGTTTCTCGATTACCGGCTTGGCTATAGCGGCCCGGCCGCCGATCTGGAGGCCGGCATCGCCTTGCGGAGTGCCGACATCGGGTCGCATCTGGCCTTGTTCCTGCAACGCAGTTTCCAACGCGACGGCGTGCGCATGGTCGGCGACGCATCGCCGTTGCCGACCGTCGCGCTCGATCACGGCGTGGTGCGGCTTTCGATGCCGGCGACGGTCCCACTAGGCGGCGAGTTGTTCGCTCTGCTGCACAGGGACAACGCGCTGATCGGCGTCATGGTGCTGGGGCTGCCATCCGGCTTCAAGGGCGAGCAGGTACTGCCGCTGCCGACGCGCCGCGCCGCGCCGACCGTGGAGCCGCCGCCCGCCCTCTGGACCGATGGCCGTACG
This sequence comes from Acetobacteraceae bacterium, assembly GCA_035507235.1. GTDB lineage: Bacteria > Pseudomonadota > Alphaproteobacteria > Acetobacterales > Acetobacteraceae > CAJCIS01. The sequence goes on along the minus strand of DATJOH010000195.1, from coordinate 3,205 downwards.
AGCGTGCAGGTGGTCCGTTACGATCGCACGGGATGCCATTGCGATTATCCGTCGATGGGTCCGCTTTATTACGCGTACGACAAGGCAAGCGGATCATGAAACCTCAAGGCGCGCCCTCATGGCACGCGTAAGGCTGCGCGTTGTCCTGCCGGCCATAGCAGTCGGGCTCATAGCGATCATGAGCGCGAACGCCGCCTACCTCGTGTGGCGCACCCCCTACCGTGCTTTCGTGGAGGATTGGGATAGCAACGTCGCCCGCACCCAACCCGCGATATGGCCGGCCATCCAGGCTGATCCGGTTCTGCATCGTCTGATGATCGAAAAGACCGCGGCCGCTTTCCAGCGCGCCGGCTGGACGGGCGCCAAGGCCGTGTTTTTCCGGATCGTAGCGTCTCGTATCCAGGCCAATGCCGGCGACGCGGCGACGCTCGCCTGCGATGCCGCGTGGCGGAATGTCTATCGTGCGTTGCTGCCCGATCCCGCTTCGTGCGCAATTGTCGCGCGAGGCTCGGACGATGTCTCGTCGAAGCTCGCGGGCGCCGAAATTGCGCACGCGCATGCCGTATGCAACCGGGCAATTGAGGACGGCGCGGTTCGTCGTCTGTCGCCGGACCCACCGGGGCAAATGACGGATCAGGAATATTACGACACCTACACCGCGGCAATGAACGGCCCGCGCCCGCTCACGCCAGCGGAGCAGACTTCATTGCGCGACATCGCGCCTGCCGACGCGGCTGCATTATGCACCGGGCAGATCGCTCACGGCGACAACGTTGCCGCCTTGCCGGCGGCGCAGGCCGCGCGGTATTTGCGCCACGAATATGCCAGCGAGGATCAGGGCGGGTTCGATTATGCCGGCCCCGCGCCGGCGGAATTCGCTGGGGATCCACCGTCCGACTACCGGTGCGCCGCCGCCGGCACGCGCTTCACGCTGAGTATGGAGGCCAGCCGTGACGGCGAGCCAATTGTCTGGGAATCGCTAGGACGCACCGGGTGGGACTGTCGCCTGCGCAGTTCCTTGAGCGGCGTGCGCGGGTTGTGGGGAAGCGATGCTGAGCCGCCCTGGGCATTGACGGACGGCAACGACAGCACAATCCGGCTGCTATGGCCGCTCAAGGTCGGCAAGACGGTCACCTGCGCCTGCCATCCCGGCTTCCTCACCGCGTTTCGCATTACCGGCTACGACAGATATTGGCTGCCTTGGGCCAGCCCCTATGCCTACGCCATCGAAGAGAAAATCAGCACCCTCGCCGGCGTGCCGCAATATGCGTCAACGCGCTACTGGGCGCCGGAACTCGGCTTTGTCATCGGTCAGCACACAATCGTCTGGCACGGCGCCTGGCCGAACGCGGCACCGGACTGGCAACTTGTTGCGATGTCAGCACCAGGTTCCACATAGCAAACAGAAAAAATTTTTTTGGTTATTTTTTTCAAAAAAGAACACTTCTTCCTTTCATCTCCCGGCTTGGCATATGGCAAAGGCCCCACCAGGTTATGTTTCGCTCGCCAACGTCACATTCCCTGGCGGGGTCGGCGGACCAGCGACGTTTGAGTGTCGCCGGTCCGCTACGCGAGTGCGGTGACTAGCCGCCGACGCCCTTGATAATCGCGTGGGCATATTTGCGCACCTGGCTGGTGCCGGCGATCTGGTCGAAAATCCACACCCAGCCGCCGGTGATGCCGCACTGCTTGTGCCAGTTCGCCATCGCCGTCTCGGTCGCCGCCGGGGTCAGGTAAGGCGGCGCCGAGGTCTGATCGGAAATTCCGGGATAAACTGGCACGCCGCCGAAATTCCAGTTCGTGCAGGGATTGTTGCCGTCGCCGCCGGCGAAGGTCTGCAGATGGATGCCATCCACCGTGCCGGGATTCTTCTTGTTGATCGCGGCAACAACGGAAATCCAGTAGCTGTTGTTGGTGTAGGGGTTCATCGTCACGTGGTAGCCGAGCTTGCTCAGCATCGCCGCGAATTTTTCGGTTGAGGCCGCATCGTAGCTATTTTCGTCATCGAAATCGATGGCATCGACCGGCACCGCCGCCTTCAGCGCCGCGAAATCCTTGTAGAGAATGCTGCTCGGTCCGGTACCCTGCGAATTGACCAGCGCCTTGATGTCCTCCCAATCGCCGTAGTTGGACGACCCGACGCTGAAGGTGACGCGCGTTACCGTGCCCTTCTTCACCTTCGCCAGATCGGCGGGAAAATTGGGGTAGGTGTTATTGCCGATATATGCGCCCTTCGATGTCAGCGGAAATTCGCCGTTCAGGTTCAAATCACCCGTGCTGTTGACCTCGACGCTCCAGACGATCAGTTCATTGAAACCCGATTTTCTGATTTCCTTGATATTCGCGTTCGGATTCGCCTTGTAAAGCGGTCCGCCACCAAGAATGCCGACATAGCCTGTCTGTGCAGCGGCCGTCCCGGCGAAAGCGCAACTCCCGCACAGCGCCAGCGCCCATGCCATGCGGCGCGCGCGCTTCGCCTCCCGTGCCGGCTTCGGCGCGGTTCCATACTTGCTCATATACTCATCCCCTCGCAGGCGGATTTCCCGCCAATTTCAGTTTTGGCCAGACGCCCGCGATCCGGATCATGCACCCGATCGCGGCCCGAGCCGGCGCTGGCCGGGAAGCTAGCAGACCAGGGTGTGCCGAAACAGCCCCCAAATGCGCGGTCGCCCGCCAATTTTAGGCGGCTTGCTCGCCGTCGCGGGGCGCCGACATCCGGGTGCGGAAACCCCTTCCACGGGATGACCCGTGCTTCTCACGACTGCCCACATTGGGGGCGGCTTCCCAGGCCGCTCAGCCGTCGCGCGGGTTTACCAGCGAGAGTCACCGCGATGTTGGGGAGTTTAACATTTTTCTTTTGTCGATAGTTCGTAACGTGTAGTTGAATGACTCGGCCACGCTGAACGCACAGACGAAATTCACCGTCCCGCACAACGACCTTTCCAATCACAGATCAGCTGCATTAGTTGAGACGGAAAGCGTAATGGTTTGACTCTCCAGCATGAATGACCTCCGGCTGTCGGGACCTCGCTGAAAAAACGCCGAGCACGGCGCACGTCCCCTCGCGTCGCAAACGATCCTCCGTGACCCAACCGGCAACGCCAAGTACATTCCGCATTGCGAACCGCCATCACCGCCAGCTTTTCCGCACCACCTGCAAACTGGCGCCGCCGCGGCAGCTCTGGTAAGCTCGCCCGATCGGTTC
>DATJOH010000194.1:0-11352 GCA_035507235.1 Acetobacteraceae bacterium | reverse complement strand
CTCGCTACCATTACGTTTCAGAACTATTTTCGTTTGTTTCCAAAACTCGCGGGCATGACCGGCACGGCGATGACCGAGGCCGACGAGTTCATGGAAATCTACAAGCTTCATTCTGTGGAAGTGCCTACGAACGTGCCGGTGATACGCGACGACGGCGATGACGAAGTGTACCGAAGTGCCGCGGAAAAATACGACGCAGTAGGAACGCTGATAGAGGAAGCGCGGGGCCGACTGCAGCCGGTGCTGGTTGGCACCGTCAGCATCGAAAAGAGCGAACTTCTTAGCGAGATACTGAATAAGCGTGGCGTGCCGCACAATGTGCTGAATGCGCGCTTCCATGAACAGGAAGCCCACATCATCGCCGAGGCTGGCCGCCCCGGCGCGGTGACGATCGCGACAAACATGGCCGGTCGTGGTACCGACATCAAACTCGGCGGCAATCTGGAGGCGCGGCTGCGCCAGGATACGGCGGATATTGCCGATCCGGCGGTGCGCAGCGCTAAGGAAGCGGAAATACGAGCCGAAATCGCCGAAGCGCATGATCGCGTAAAGCAGGCGGGTGGCCTGTTCGTCATCGGCACAGAACGGCATGAAAGCCGACGCATCGACAACCAGTTGCGCGGCCGGTCCGGCCGCCAAGGCGATCCCGGCGCCTCGCGCTTCTTCCTTTCGCTGGAAGACGATCTGATGCGCATTTTCGGATCGGATCGCATGGGCCCGATGCTGCAGCGTCTCGGTCTGAAGGACGGCGAAGCAATCGTTCATCCCTGGATTAACAAGGCGCTGGAAAAGGCCCAGAAGAAGGTGGAAGCGCGCAATTTCGATACGCGCAAGAACCTCCTGAAATATGACGACGTCATGAACGACCAGCGCCGCGAGGTCTATGCGCAGCGCCGTGAGTTCATGCAGGCAACCGATCTGTCCGAGACGATACGCGACATGCGCGCCGAGCTGGTTGCCGACATGGTGCAGCGGCGCATTCCGGAACGCGCCTTCGCCGAACAATGGGAAACCGCAGAACTCGCCGCCGATGTGAAGCGCCTCTTTAATCTTGATCTGCCGATCCAGGATTGGGGCCGCGAGGAAGGAATCGACGAGACCGCCATTCGCGAACGGCTGGAGCAGGCGGTGGAAGGTGCCGCCGAGGCGAAAGCGACCGCGTTCGGCCCGGAGATCATGCGCTTCATTGAAAAGAGCCTGCTGCTCCAGGTATTCGATACGGTGTGGAAAGAACACTTGCTGGCGCTCGATCATTTGCGGCAGGGCATTGGGCTGCGCGCCTATGGCCAGCGCGATCCACTGAACGAATACAAAAGCGAAGCGTTCGCGCTATTCAACGCCATGCTGGATGAGATGCGCGAACGTGTGTGCAGCATGCTGTCGCGTGTTGAACTCTCGGCCGAGCCACCGCCGCCCCTCGCTGAACCGGCCTTCGATCGCATGCTAACCAGTCATCCCAACCCGGGTGGGGACGGCGCGGCCCTCGCGGAAATGGAACCGGTCAGCATCGCGATGGGCGCGGCACTGGTGGTTAATCCAAATGATCCATCCACGTGGTCGGCAGCGTCGCGCAACGCGCCTTGTCCTTGCGGGAGCGGGAAGAAATACAAACACTGCCATGGACGCGAGGCGTAAGCTTCAAAGGCTGCGCTTTTGCAAAGAACACGCCGCCCATTGTGTGCCTGAGTTTGGCCCGATCCGTTAGAGCTGAGCGGCAGCGGCGCCGAATCCGATAACTGGCCGCAGCAGACACGCGGACACCAATTCGCACGGCGAAATTTGGCATAATACAGAGCTGGCTCGGTTGTTTATTATTTCGGTATGATTACGCCGCGATCGCACCCAGAACGCGAATTTCTTTCTTGATAGAACTCGGCCGCGAGCCGCAAAGCTCCTGCTTTTCCCGTAAGTCTCCACGGCCGCCGCTGCCCAGATCGGATTTTGCAACGCACTGTGAGCCCTGTCACAGGCATCGCCTCCGAAGCGCGGTAGACACCACCCACGGCGATTGACGCCGGCACCCAATTCCGCCGCCCGCAACCGCGGCGTTACGTTATTATAACCGTTATCATGGAAGGATACCAACATGGCAATCTATATGAAATTCGGCGGCATCCAGGGCGATGTCACCGCAGCCGGCCACACCGGCTGGATCGAACTGAACTCGCTGCAATGGGGCGTCGGCCGCGGCGTTTCCTCGCCGACCGGCTCGAGCGCCGATCGTGAATCGAGCGCGCCCAGCGTCAGCGAAGTCACCATCACGAAGGACCAGGACACCGCCAGCGACGGAATGCTGACCGAAGCATTCACCGGTGACGGCGGTGGCAACGGTGCCACCGTGCAGATCGACCTCACACGCACGCAGTCCGGCCAGCTTGTTGTGTTCCAGTCGATTGTCCTCAGCAACGTTATTCTTAGCGGCTATTCCACCTCTACCGGCGGCGATCGTCCGACGGAATCGCTTTCCCTCAATTTCACGAAAATCGCCGTGACGAATACGCCGATGAAGCCTGACGGCACCACGGGTTCGCCCTCGACGACCACCTACGACCTAGCCCAGGCGAAAACTGTCTGAACAGGCAAGCCGGCCAGGCCAGATCTGGCCGGCTCACGTCGCACCAATCCGTCAAATGCGCTGGCCGGTCAGCTTCGCGGTGCCAAAGAAGCCCATCTTCACCTTGCCCGTGAGCGCGTCGCCGTCGATCTGGACGTCGTATTTCAGCGTGATCGACATCGGCTTCGTAACCTTCATCTCCCACCTGAGACTGTTGCCCGCAACCTTGCCCTCGAAAGCCTGCGAGCCCTCCGCGCTATCCAACCTGCCGCGCAGCATTTCGCCGTCGGTTGCGAAAGTTCCTGTCATTTCCTGGGGGCCCACAGGCGTCGCCAGCACCATTTTCCATTGTCCGTCCACTGCTGCTCCCGCCGTCGCCGGCGCCAGGGGCGCTGGCTGAACTGGCGCTTGTTCCACTTCAGGTTTGACAGCCGACGCAACTGATAGGAAGGCAGTGGCGTGGCGTTTCGGGGGTTTGCGACCGGCTATCAGATCGAGGATTTTCGATGGAGTCAGCGGCAGATCGAGGCACCGCGCGCCAAATGGCGAGAGCGCATCGGCAATGGCGTTGACGAGCGTAGGCGGCCCGATGATGGCGCCGCCTTCGCCAACGCCGCGAAACCCGCCTTCGGTCTTCGAGGGTGTGCAGGCATGGACATATTCGAAATCCGGAACGTCCGAAATCGCCGGCAGCAGATAATCCTTAAAAGTGACCGTGGTCGGGTTGCCACGCGCATCGTACTCCACTTCCTCCAGCAGCACACTGCCGATCGCCTGGGCGAGACCACCGGCGATCTGGCCTTCCACCACTGCAGGATTGATCATGACGCCGCAATCCTCACTGGCGATCCAGCGCTTAATTGCAACGAAACCTGTTTCAGTATCGACCTCTACGATGCAGGCATGGGCGGCGCTGGTAAAGGTCATCGGCGGCGGGTTGTAGCGGTATTGCGCTTCGAGGCCGGTCTCGATACCGGGCGGCAGACGTGCGGGCTCGCCGTAGGCAATTTCAGCGATCTCACGCAAGGATTTCGTCATCTCGTCAGCGCCGGCGACACGCACCATGCCGTTCTCGATGCTCACGTCATCTGGATTAGCATTGAGCAGATGCGCGGCAATGCGTTTCACCTTGTCCCTGAGAAGGCTGGCGGCCCTGATCGACGCGCCACCACCAAGCACCGCCTGCCGGCTACCGCCAGCCCCCGGCGTGAACCCACCGCGCGAACTGTCGCCCTCGAATACCATCACGTCCTCGAAAGGGACGCCGAGCTGGTCGGCGATCACCTGCGCCATGGTGGTTTGGGTACCGTGGCCCTGCGAATGCGTGCTCATCATGGCGACGATCTTGCCAGTTGGCTCAATGCGTATTTGTGCCAGTTCGCCAGTCATGATGGGCATGCTGCCCGCGGCCCCGGTCGGTTCGATATACGTGGCAATGCCGAGGCCAAGGTAACGGCCTTGTTTGCGCGCTGCGGCCTGCTCGGCGCGAAATGCGGCAACATCGAGTACGTCGAGCAGCTTTTCGAGGCACTCATGCGGCGTGATGTCCTCCAGTGGAATGCCGAGCGATGTCGAGGTGGGCTGATCTGCTTGCGTGACGAGGTTGCGGCGTCTGAGTTCAATCGGATCGAGACCGATTTGGCGGGCGGCGATATCAAGCATAGTCTCGCGCGCCAGGGTTTCCATCGCCCAGGGACCGCGATAGGCCGCGAGGCCGGCGGTGTTGCTGTACCAGCCGCGCACCACGAAGCTGAACGCCGGCATTTTATAGGCCGACCAGAGGAACATCGCGACCGCGATGTTGCAGTCCGGGGTGTGAGGGTAAGCACCGTTATTGAGACCGTAATCGGCGTGCGATGCCAGCAGCTCGCCGTTAACGTCGAAGGCGATGCGGAGCGTGATTTCCTGCTCGCGAGCCTGCGCAGCTGCGGTGAGGTTTTCCCAGCGATCCTCCGTCCATTTGATCGGACGGCCGACGATCATGCCTGCGGCAATGACCGACATCTCCTCCTTCCACGGCTGATTCTTCAGCCCGAACGACCCGCCGACGTCCTTGGCAATGACGCGGAAGTTCATGTTCGGCAAGCCAAAGGCAAGGCTCAGATTGCGGGCGATCAATTGCGGGCTGGCGCAGGTGATGTAAATGACCATCTCCTCCTGCCCGTGCGGGGAGGCGACGACACCGCGGGTTTCCATCGGCGACTGCGCAATGCGTTGGTGGGTGATGGTAGCGGTAACGAGATGCGGTGCCGCGGCCAGCATCGCCTCGAAATCCTCGTTCACCTCCTCCTCGCCCATGACGGCAACGACATTCGAATCGGTGCCGGGGTGCACGGGCGCACCGGTTTTTGCATCCGAAATTGTAACGACAGGATCTTCCTCAACATATTCGATGGCAACCAGGCCAGCGGCGTCCTCCGCCTGATAGCGATCATCGGCGATGACGAGGACAACCGGCTCGCCGACATAGGATACCCGGTCCGTCGCCAGTGGGGTAATTTCGATCTCCGGCTTGATCAGGAAGTAGCTGAGCATGTCGATCTTGAAACGGCTCAGCTCGGCGGCGGTGAGGATTGCCTGCACGCCCGGCATGTCGCGTGCAACCGAGATGTCAATTGATTTAATGCGCCCGCGCGCAATTGGGCTGCGAGCAAAATAGGCGTGCAGCATGCCGGGCAGCACCACATCGTCGACGAATGTGCCGCGGCCAGTGAGCAAGCGGGCATCTTCCTTCCGCGGTAGGCGTTGCCCGATGAAGCGTGTGGCGCCGAGAGGCAGCGCGTTCACGCCGGGTCTCCGGCCAGCTTTCGGGCGGCGCGGCGGATGCCCTGGTAGCCAGTGCAGCGGCAGATATGGCCTGATAGGGCAGCGAGAAGCGTTTCAGCAGTCGGTGGTTCGGGCCCATCGGTCAACGCAGCGAGCGTCATGACGATGCCGGGCGTGCAGAAGCCGCACTGCAGTCCGTGGGCGTCTCGCAGCGCCTGCTGCACGGGATGCAGCGTACCATCCGGTGCGGCCAGCCCCTCGACAGTGACCACGCTCGCGCCATCCGCCTGCACAGCGAGCATCAGACACGACCGCACCGCCTTACCGTCGACGATGACGGTGCAAGCACCGCACACACCGTGCTCGCAGCCAACATGTACACCGGTGTAACCGGCGTCGATGCGGAGGTAATCGCTCAGCGACCGCCTCCCTTCGACCATTCCACGTGATATATGGCCATTGACGGTGAGCGTGATGTGATGCTCGCTCATGCCGCTTGCCTCGCCTGCAGGGTTTCGCCGAGCGTTCGGGCGAAGATCCGCGCTCCTACGGTTCTTCGATAATCTTCCGTAGCATGATGATCGCCGAAAGGCTGCGTGTCGGCGATTGCCAATTCCGCAATTGCGGCAATATCGAGGCCGGTCACCGACTGGCCGATCAGCGCGGCCTCCGCCTGTCGCGCCCTCATCGGCGTCGGGCCCATGCCGAACCAGGCGATGCCGGCTCGCGTAATTCGCCCAGATTCTACCGCCAGGGCACCGATCAGGCCAACCAGGGCAAAATCGCCAGGCCGCCGCGCTACTTCCCGAAATAGCGTGAGTGTATCAACCGGCCAATCCGGAAATATAATTCCTGTAACGAACTCATCCGCCTCGAGCGCGGTCGCATATGGTCCAAGGTAGAAGGCATCGGCCGCGATGCGCCGGACGCCCCGTGCGGAGCGAGCCTCGATCGATGCGCCCAGCGCCACGGCGGTCGCCGGCAATTCCGCAGCTGGCTCGCCGAGTGAAATCGAGCCGCCAACCGTGCCGCGGTTGCGCGTCTGGTGATGCCCGACGTGACGCGTCGCGATGACGAGGCCCGGCAGCAGACGCGCCAACGCCGTATCGCCAATGATATCGTTTTGCCGCACGATCGGCCCGATGCGCGTGGCTCCCTTGGCGCGTGACACGCCACGCAGCCCCTCAATCCGATTGATATCTACGACAATGAAAGGCTGGCTCATGCGTAATGCCAGCAGCGGCATCAGCGTCTGGCCGCCCGCCAGCACACTCGCCCCACCACCAGCCTCGGCGAGATGTTGGCACACTTCCTCGATGGTTCGCGGCGCGACATAATCGAACGGCGCCGGCTTCATCGTTTCGCGCTTTCTACAAGCCGCGCCAGCAGCGCCGGGTCCAGCATTACGACGGGCGCCGCGGTCCGTCGCCCAAACTCGAAGCCGGCCGCCGCGACAGTCACCACCAGCAGACCAATGGACAGCCCCAGCCAATCCGATCCGCCGGCAGCGCCTTGCCCTCTGCCGACCAGAAAACCCAAAAGAACTGCAACCACGAGCGCAAGGATCCACGCCGCAGGGAGGCGGCTTGCCGGCACTGGCGCTTGCCCTATGGACTGCACCGACGCGACTGCTGCCGTCGACTGAACCGGCATGACCGCCGCCGGCGCACCCACGATTTCGCCGAGTTGTTTAAAGAATTTGCCAGCCAGCTGCTTTGCCGTGGCATCAATGATCGGGCCGCCAAGTTGGGCAAGCCGCCCGCCAACCTGCGCGTCGACATCGTAGGAAAGCAACGTTCCGCCGCCATCCTCGCTCAAGCGCACCTTGGCACCTCCCTTGGCAAAACCCACCGTACCGCCCTGGCCTTCGCCGGTAATGGTGTAGCCGTTTGGCGGATCGAGGTCGGAGAGTGTGACCGCGCCGTTGAAGCGCGCGCCGATCGGGCCGATCTTGATCTCGACCGTCGCGCGCAGCCGGTCGTCTGACTCTTTGTCCAGGGATTGGCAGCCGGGAATGCAGCGCCGCAGGACGTCAGGATCATTCAACGCATCCCAGACAAGTCGGGGGGAGGCCGCAATCCTCTGATTTCCAGTCATTTTCATGCTGCTAAGCGCTCCCCTCCCGCAGGCTGAGCACGCGCTTAGCATGCGACGGCGGCGACTGTCAGCCCACACGTCGCGCCATCGATCAACGTGGGACCGTAGTTTTCCGGTGTCGCCAAACAGGTCGCCGACGGTGTTTATTGCTCTTTCGGCGATTCCGGCGCGCCACGGGGGTTCCGCTCAGAGCGTGGCGTCGAGCAGCGCGAGGGTGGCCGCCCATGAGACACGGTCCGCCACCGGATCGTAGCCGAGCCCCGGCAAGCCGAACGTACCAGCGCTCCGATCAGTGAAGGCGTGCAACGCTTCGCCGAACACTGTGATTTGCCAGCGCGCGCCAGCGGCAACCATTTCGCTTTTGAATGCATCGACATCCGCGGGCGGCGCGTAGGGATCCTTGCCGCCGGTGAACACCGCCACCCGCGCCCTTACGCTGCCCGGTTGCGCTTTCATGGTCGTTTTCAACAACCCATGAAAGCTTGTAACGCACTTCACATCGGCACCGCTTCGCGCCAATTCCAGCACGCACATGCCGCCGAAGCAGTAGCCGATGGCCGCAATCCGCTTCGGATCAACGTCCGGCCTCGCTTTCAGCACCTCATACCATGTCAGCACGCGCGCCCGCAGCCTGGCCGGATCATCGAGCAGCGGTCCCAGGGATCCGCCGGCATCCTTCGGATTGCAATGAAAAATCCCACCGCCATACATGTCCGTTGCGAGCGCAATGTATCCTAGCGCGGCGAGCGAATTCGCCTGCCGCCGCGCCTGCTCGCCCAGCCCATGCGCGTTGGACATAACGAGGATTGCCCGGTGCGGCCCTTTTCCCCGGGGCACCACAACTTCACCTTTCAGCGCAACGCCATCGTGTTGATATGCAATTGCGTGCGCCTCAGTCAAAGTCTCCTCCCGATTGTCGGATCGCTCTGACACATGTTACATTGCAGCACCTTGCGTCGAGATTGACAGAGCCGAAGTAAGCGTGCAGCGAAAAGAAGGGTTCTTTTTTGAAAAAAAGAACTTTTATCTCTTTCGGGTGGCGTCGATTTCCACATATTGGGGTCGGCGGCTATAAGCCAGGAGCAAAAGTTTTCTGTTTCTTTTTTTCAAAAAAAGAAATGATTCCCTTCTCGATCAAAGCCTCAGGCTCCACGCTAGGGTTGCAAGAGCCGCCGCGCGACGATGATGCGCATCACCTCGTTCGTGCCCTCCAAAATCTGATGCACTCGTAGGTCGCGCACCAGTTTTTCAATTCCGTACTCGGCGAGATAACCATAGCCGCCGAGTAATTGCAGCGCGTCATTAGCAACCTGGGATCCCATATCTGTAGCAAAACGTTTAGCCATGGCGCAAAGTTGCGTCGCGTTCGGATCGCCGGCATCCAGCGTCGCCGCGGCACGCCAAAGCAACGTGCGTGCGGCCTCCAATTCTGTCGCCATATCGGCCAAGCGGAATTGCAGCGCCTGAAATTCCGTGAGTTTCTTGCCGAACGCGCGGCGGTCCTCCATGTAGGCCAGCGCCTTGTCGATGGCCGCCTGGGCGCCCCCGAGCGAGCAGGCGCCAATATTGAGGCGGCCGCCATCAAGGCCAGCCATGGCGATCTTAAAGCCCTGCCCTTCGTCGCCGATGCGATTCGCGACCGGCACTCGCACGCCGTCCATAACGACTTGGCGTGTCGGCTGCGCATTCCAACCCATTTTGCGTTCGTTGGCGCCAAAGGAAAGGCCCGGCATGCCTTTCTCCAGCAGCAGGGCGGTGATGCCGCCCGGCCCGGTATCGCCGGTGCGCGTCATGACAGCATAGACATCCGCCGCGCCGGCGCCGGAAATAAATTGCTTTACACCGGTGACGACATAATGATCGCCGTCGCGCACGGCGCGCGTCGAAAGAGCCGCGGCGTCGGAACCGGAATGCGGCTCGGTCAGGCAGTAGGCGCCGAGCAGTTCCATGGAACATAGGCGCGGCAACCAAGCCTGGCGAAGTTCAGGCGACCCATAACGGTCCACCATCCAGGCTGCCATGTTGTGAATGGATATGTAGGCGGCGATGACCGGGCAGCCAGTGGCGAGCGCCTCGAACACCAGCGCCGCGTCCAGCCGTTTCAGACCGCTGCCGCCGACATCCTCGCGTATATAAATGCCGCCCATGCCGAGCGGCGCGACTTCGCGTATCACGTCAACCGGAAAGAATTTCTCCGCGTCCCAGGCAAGCGCGTGCGGTGCGAGTTTTTCAGCGGCGAAGGCACGCGCCATGTCGCGTATCGCTTCCTGATCGGCGGTCAATCCGAAAGGATGCGAAATCGTGTGGGAATGCTCGTCCATGGCGCCCTCCCCTGCCTTCACGCCATCGTTGGAATGACGAAGCTGGCGCCGTCCTTGACACCGGACGGCCAGCGCGAGGTCACCGTCTTGGTTTTCGTATAAAATCGAATCGAATCGGGCCCGTGCTGGTTCAGATCGCCGAAACCGCTCGCCTTCCAGCCGCCGAATGTGTGGTAGGCAAGCGGCACCGGGATCGGAACATTGACGCCGACCATGCCGACATTCACGCGGCTGGCGAAATCGCGGGCTGCATCGCCGTCTCGGGTAAAGATCGCAACGCCGTTGCCGAACTCATGCGTGTTCGGCAAATCGAGCGCCGCTTCGTAATTCTCGGCGCGCACCATGGTGAGCACGGGACCGAAGATTTCCTCCTTGTAGATCCGCATGTCGGGTGTCACATGGTCGAACAACGAGCCCCCGATGAAAAATCCGTTCTCGTGGCCCTGCATGTGGAAATCGCGGCCATCCACAAGCAGTTTGGCACCTTCCTCTATGCCGGTGTCGATATAGCCCCGCACCCGGTGTAGTGCATCCTTCGTCACCAACGGACCATAATCGGCCGCATCGTCGGTGGAGAGGCCGATGCGCAAGCTTTCGACCCGCGGCGACAGCCGCTCCGCCAGCGCATCCGCGGTCTTCCTTCCCACCGGCACGGCTACGGAAATCGCCATGCAGCGTTCGCCGGCGGAGCCGTAGGCGGCGCCGATCAGCGCATCAACCGCCTGGTCAAGATCTGCGTCCGGCATGATGATGGCGTGGTTCTTCGCGCCACCGAAACATTGCGCTCGTTTGCCGTTCGCCGCCGCGGTCGCATAAATGTAGTGTGCGATCGGTGTGGAACCGACAAAGCCGACCGCCTTAATGCGCGGATCGGTGAGCAGGGCGTCGACTGCTTCCTTGCCGCCATGCACCACGTTCAGCACGCCGGCCGGCAAGCCTGCTTCGAGGAAGAGTTCCGCGATACGCATCGGTACGGACGGATCGCGCTCGGAAGGTTTCAACACCACGGCGTTGCCGCAGGCAAGCGCCGGGCCGATTTTCCACATGGGAATCATCGCCGGGAAGTTGAATGGCGTAATGGCAGCTACCACACCGAGCGGCTGGCGCATGGAATAAATGTCGATCCCCGGTCCGGCGCCGTCGGTGTATTCACCCTTCAGCAAATGCGGAATGCCGCAGGCAAATTCGATCACCTCTATGCCACGCTGGATGTCGCCGCGGGCATCCGGCAGCGTCTTGCCGTGCTCGCTAGAGAGCAGGCGTGCCAGGCTGGTCATTTCCTTCTGGATCAGTTCCAGGAACTTCAGCAGCACGCGGGCTCGGCGTTGCGGGTTAACTGCGGCCCAAGCCGGTTGCGCCGCTTCCGCATTCGCTATGGCGGCCGCCACTTCGGCACGTGTGGCGAGCGGGACATGCGCCTGCACCTCGCCAGTATTGGGGTCGAACACGTCGCCGAACGCGCCCGATTTGCCGTCCACATGCTTGCCGCCAATGAAGTGGGTGATTTGCCGCATATTACCTTCCTGCCGCTGCGCCTGTCCCTGGGTAATGCCGCGCCCCGTCGCTGTCGACCCGCCGCGTCGGTGTTGACGTGCATCAACAGGTGCGCTGCGG
>DATJOH010000193.1:0-6549 GCA_035507235.1 Acetobacteraceae bacterium | reverse complement strand
GCGCAAGGGCGGCGAGCGCCGTCTCGCACTGCTCTACGAAGGCGGCCTTTCGCACCAGATCCTCGGGCGGGTAGCCAGCGATGGAGAATTCCGGCGTGACAAGCAAATCCGCCCCGAGTGCGGCGACTTCCGCCCGCAAGGTTCTGATATGACGAAGATTATGCTCGATCTGGCCCTCGTGCGGATTGCACTGCGCCAGCGCGATCCGAAGCGGAGCGGCCATGGGCGACAGCAGATATGAGAGCGCCGTGCGGCGGGCAAGGAAGGAAGAATGTTCTTTTTTGAAAAAAAGAACCAAAAAACTTTTGTCTGCTCGCCCTGCCCCGAAGGTAAGGTACTAATAAGTAAAAGTTTTTTGCTTCTTTTTTTCAAAAAAGAAGCCTTCCTTCTTCCTTTGCCGCAATCCCGCTAAACGGGCGCGCATCACACGGAGCATTCTCCATGGACTACCATAAGCGGCAAATCGCCGGGCATGCGCTGCACCCGGAAACCATGATGATGGGGTTCGGCTACGACCCCGCGCTCTCGGAAGGCTCGGTGAAAGTACCGATCTTCCAAACCAGCACCTTCGTGTTTCGCAGCGCCCAGCACGGCAAGGAGTTCTTCGAGCTCGTCGCCGGCCTGCGCGACCTCCGCGAAGGCGAAACCCCCGGCCTGATTTACAGCCGGTTCAACAACCCCGACCTCGAAATCCTGGAGGACCGTCTCACCGTCTGGGAAGGGGCGGAAAGCGCCCTGGTGTTCGCCAGCGGCATGGCGGCCATTGCCACCACGCTGCTCAGCGTCGCCCGCCCCGGCGACACCATCTTCTTCAATGCGCCGATCTATGGCGGCACCGAAACCCTGCTCACCAAAGTGCTGCCACGGTTCGGCATTGCCGGCCTGGAATTCCCCGCGAACGCGGACGAAGCGGAAATCGAAGCGCGGCTGGCCGAGGCACGCGACGCCCTACCGCCCAGCGGCCGGATCGCCGCTTTCATGCTGGAAACGCCGGCAAACCCCACGAACGACCTGGTGGATATCGCCCATTGCGCACGCCTGGCCGCAACGCTCGCGGACCAGCCGGGCGGCCGCCCGGCGGTCATTGTGGACAACACTTTCCTTGGCCCGCTCTGGCAGCGCCCGCTCGATCATGGCGCGGACCTCGTGATTTATTCGCTTACAAAATATGTCGGTGGCCATAGCGACTTGGTGGCCGGCGCCGTGCTCGGCCGTTCCGCGGCGCTGAAGCCGATACGCAGCATGCGCAGCGGCTTCGGCACCATGAGCGACCCGCACACCGGATGGCTGCTGATGCGCAGCCTGGAAACGCTGGAACTGCGCATGACCCGCGCCAGCCAGAACGCGGCGAAAGTCGCCGATTTCCTCGCCAACCATCCGGGCATCGACCATATCGGTTATCTGGGTCACTTGGCCGCCGGCGGCCGGCAGGCGGAGATTTTCGCCCGGCAGTGCCTCGACCCGGGGTCCACCATCAGCGTGTACGTGAAAGGCGGAGAGGCGGAAGCGTTCCGCTTTCTGGACCGGCTGAGCATTATCAAGCTTGCGGTCAGCCTCGGCGGCACCGAAAGCCTTGCCTCCCATCCGGCGGCGATGACCCATATCGCGGTGCCGGAGGCACGCAAAAAGCGGTTCGGGCTGCTGCCCAACCTGGTGCGGATTTCGATCGGCATTGAAAATCCGGACGATTTGATTGCGGACTTGCGGCAGGCGCTGGAATAAGACTGTGGGCGCCGCGCCGCCGCAGTCGCCAGTGCCCCGCGCCACCAAAACGAGCGGGGTCTGGGGCCTAAGGCCCGAGTGGGAGATTCTAGGGGGGCATTGCCCCCCTAGTCTAACATAACGGAACATCAATGATAGACGACCTTGTCATCCTCTTCAGCACCATCGCCTGCGTGGTGGTGGTTTTCCGCGCCATAAGGCTGGATCGCCAGTTGCCCTGGTTCGGTCCCGGCACGGAACCGCGGGGGCCGGGCAACGATGCTGCGTAGTCTTTATATCAGCCTGGTGTACGGCGTATTTCTGTGCGGCGGCTTCATCGCGCCGTTCACTTTCGGCCTTGGCTATATCTGGGTCGATACATTCACGCCGCAGAACGTCGCCTATTCGATCGTAAGCGAAATTCCGGTTTCCGAAATCATGGCGATCGCCGCCATCCTCGCCTATCTGCTGCTCGATCGTAAACGGCCGCCTGGCCTGAACCTGATCACCATCCTGGTCGCGACAATGGCGGCCTGGGTGACTTTCACCACCTTCAATGATCCGGTTGTACCCGTCTTCGCTCTTGGCAAATGGGATTGGGCGATCAAGACCATCATATTTTCCGCCTTCATGCCAGCGATGTTCCGCTCGCGCGTGCAGATCGAGGCATTTCTGCAAATCTACATTTTCTCACTTGCCGGCCAGTTCCTGCCGTTCGCGGGCAAAACCATCCTCACCGGCGGCGCTTATGGCCAAAGCTTCGGCCTGGTGGCCGGCAACGCCGGCCTCGCCGAAGGATCAACACTGGCGACCGTATGCCTGATGGTCATCCCGATGATCTACCATTTGGCCCGCTACAGCATCATCCTGCCGCGCTGGCGCGTCATGAAACTCATTTACGCCGGCCTGGCGCTTGCCTGCATGATCGCTTGCATCGGCACGTTCGAACGCACGGCCCTGGTCGGCGTCGTAGTGCTGGCGGTCGGTTTCTGGATGCGCTCGAAACGACGCCTGCTCTACGCGCTCATGGCCGCCGGCGCGATTTTCGCGGCGAGCGGTTATGTGGCCACTTCCAAGAATGACTGGGTGGACCGGATGAAAACCATCGCCACCTACAGCAAGGACAATTCCGCCTACACCCGCATCCTGGTGTGGGAATGGACGCTCGATTTCGTGCGCACCCATCCGCTTGGCGGCGGCTTCAACGCCTACATGATCAACGAAATCAAACTGCCGGCGGATAAGGAGCATCCCGAAGGCTACACCGACAAGGCGCGCGCCTTCCACAGCATCTATTTCGAGGTGTTGGGTGAACATGGCTGGGTGGGACTCGGTATTTTCCTCTCGCTCTTCGCAACATCATTCCTGACCCTGCGTAACGCCGCACTGAAGGCGCGCAAAATGCCGGGTATGGAATGGTGCCACGACCTTGCGCGTAATTTGCAGATCTCCCTCATAGTGCCGATGGTGTGCGGCGCGTTCATCGGCATTGCCTTCCAGGCGGAAATTTATTACATGTTCGCGCTCGCCGTCATGATGCGCCATCAGGTGCGCAGCGCCGAACGCCTGCAACGCGCCGCCGCGCCGCCGGCCGTGTTCGACCATGCTTTGGGGACACGCGTGGCGTTGACGTAGGCAAAGGAAGACTTCTTTTTCTTCAGAAAAAGCAGGAATTACCGCGCCAAAGGCTTCGATGCCACGCGCACGCAGCGCGGAACCACCCGGGTCGACAGCGCGTTTCTGGCGCGATGCCAGAGGGAATGCCCGAGCCTGAAGTCGATTCCGCCGCGCCCCACAACCGGCCGGCGAAACGGCGCAAGCGTCACATCGGCATGATCATTCTGGCTGCTCTCGTTGTCGCGATCGCGCTTCTCATCATCTTCTGGAACTGGGATTGGTTCATTCCCTTCGTGGACGCGCGAGCCTCCGCCGCCATCGGGCGCCGTGTAACCATGTCGCACCTGCACGTCCGTCTCGGCCGCACGACGCGGATCATCGCGGATGATGTAACCATTGCAAACCCGGACAAATTTCCGGGCAAAAAACCGCTTGCGCAGGTTGCCCACCTCACCATTGACGGGGATCTGTTGGCATATATCCGGACCCGCCACGTCGTGCTGCCGACCATCGCCCTCGACCACCCGGATATCGTGGCGCTCAGTCTCGCGGACGGCAGAAATAATTTCACTTTAGCTCTGCCGAAGCAAGCTGCCGCCAGTGCGTCCCCGCCACCGTCCATCGGTACCCTCATCATTTCCGATGGCATCGTGCGGGTTATCGACCCCAGATTCAAATCTGACTTCACGCTATTGGTTGCAACTCGTGCCGCGAGCCGGCGTGAACCCGAGGCGATCATCGTCGATGCGCACGGCACCTACGCCGGTCAGAGCATTACCGGACGTTTCATTGGCGGCGCGCTACTCACCCTGCGCGATGCCGCCCACCCCTATCCCATCGATCTGCATCTGGCGAACGGGCCAACCCATGTGGCCATGGTCGGCACGGTCGAAAATCCGCTCAAATTCACAGGTGCCCACATAAAATTGCAGTTTTCCGGCCCGGACATGAGCGCGCTGTACCCGCTCACGGGCATTCCCATCCCCAGGACGCCACCTTTCTCCATTGCCGGCGATCTCGATTACGCGCGGCCAAAAATCCGTTTCACCGATTTCACCGGGCGGGTTGGATCGTCCGATCTGAATGGCGACATCCTTGAAGACCCGGGCATCGGCGGCAAACCGGATGTCACGATGAACCTCTGGTCGAAGCACGTCGATCTCACCGATCTTGGCGGCTTCATCGGCACGCCGCCTGGCAAGCAAACCACGCCCGGCCAGACTGCCCAGCAAAAAGCGGCACTCGCGCATGCGGAGGCCAAGAAAACCCTATTGCCGAGCACGCCGATCAATTTGCCGAAATTGCGCGCCGCCACCATTCACCTCAAATACAAGGGTGAGCATATCGAAAACCGCTACACGCCGTTCGACAACATTGTCGTCGCGCTCGATATCGTGGATGGCCGCATCACCCTGCACCCGCTCGATTTCGCCGTCGGCACCGGGCGCATTGCCAGCGACATCGACCTTGCGCCCGATCCGCGCGGTGTGCTCAGCGCGCGCGCGGATATCAGGTTCCAGCATATCGATCTGAGCCGCGTGCTGGAGGCGACGCACACCTTCCATGGCAAGGGCATCATCGGCGGCGAGGCGCGCATCGATTCGCGCGGCAATTCGCTGGCTGCCCTGATGGGCGACGGCAACGGGGAGCTCAAGCTGGTGCTGCTGGGCGGCGGCAATCTCTCCGCGCTTCTGGTGGATATATCAGGCCTGCAGTTCGGCAACGCGCTGCTTTCCGCCCTGGGACTGCCAAACCGCACGGATATAGAGTGTTTCGTCACCGACATGCCGCTGCAGCACGGCGTGCTCTCCACCGAGGTGCTGCTTCTGGACACCAAGGAGGGCCGCGTCACCGGCAAGGGCACGGTGAACTTCGCCAACCAGACGCTCGACTATACGCTCACCACCAGATCAAAACATTTTTCCATCGGCTCGCTCCCCGGCCCGGTGCACATCGACGGTCCATTAGGCAGCCCCGGGATACGCCCCGGCACGGAAACGATCGTGCGCGCCGGCGCGGCGGCCGGTCTTGGCGTGCTGCTGACCCCCCTGGGTGCCCTGCTTCCCACGATCCAGTTCGGCGTCGGAAACGATAACGCCTGCACAGCGGCGGTGGCGCAGGAACGCGAGCCGCTACGCGTGTCGATGCCACCGCACCAGCGTAAGACCCGCCGCCGCCTAACGAATCATGACGCTGCGAGCCGATGAGAATTTATACCAACTCATATTGACAACGACTTACCGCGAAAGGAAGTCAAGCCTCAAGAAAGCAGTTCTTTTTTGAAAAAAACCAAAAAACTTTTCTCTGTTGCGGGCGGTACCGATTCCCGCATCTGGACCTGCTGCCGCGAGCCAAAGTAAGAAGTTTTTGTTGTTCTTCAAAAAAGAAATACTTCCTCGCTTCGCCCATGATTCAATCCATCCGCGGGTTGGCATCAGAGCAGGAACGCTTGCTTTAGTGCGGCCGTTCGTTGCACATCGCGTAGGCGAGGCGGAGCAGGCGCTCGGCCGGGCGGCTGAAGCCGGCGCGGTCGGCGTCCTGAGCCAGGGTGAGAAGGCGATCGGCCAGGACCAACGGGCTGATATTTTCCGCGCCGGGGAAAAAGCCGGTGGCGGGCTTGATGCTTCTACGATCGGCCAGGGTCGACATGATTTTCTCCGCTGCTGTATTCCGTTTTCGGACAGGCGGAGCTTGAACCAGCCGGGGCTTCGCAAGTGTTAACTGCGTCACGGGTTTTTGGTTTATTTTCCATGAGCGCCAGCACCCGTAAACGGGACGCAAGGGTTTCGCCGGGCACCCTCGCCGCATCCACGCCTGCGACCAGGCCGGCGAGCCGGGTGCCGCGCGCCGCGGCCAGTGCCTCGAGCGCGCCCCAGAATGGCGCCTCCAGCGCCACGCTGGTGCGATGCCCGGCCAACGAAAAGCTCTTTTTTACGAGCATGGCAGGCGGCTCAATGCCCAGGCGGCGGCTTCGGCCACCACCGGGTCCGGATCGGCGGCAAGCCGCGCGGCCGCCGGCCGCAGCTTTGCGTCCGCCGAATTGCCGATGGCGATCAGCACGTTGCGCACGAAACGATTGCGGCCGATGCGCTTGATCGGCGAGGCGGTGAATTTTTGCCGGAAGGCCGCATCGTCCAGGGCAGCGAGTTCGGCGAGCATGGGCGCGGTGAGATCGTCACGCGCGCGCAATTTCGGCTCGGTGCCGGGCCGGGCGAATTTGTTCCAGGGACA
>DATJOH010000192.1:0-5521 GCA_035507235.1 Acetobacteraceae bacterium | reverse complement strand
CGGGCAGGCCGCATCGGCGTTCTCGGTGCAGAACCTGGCGCGGGCGGGCGACAATATCGTCAGCTCCACCGACCTCTATGGCGGAACCTGGAACCTGTTCTCCAATACGCTGAAGGACCAGGGACTCGAGGTACGCTTCGTCGATCCCGCCGACCCGGCGGCGTTCGCGCGCGCCACCGACGGCCGCACCCGCGCCGATTACGCGGAGACGCTGCCCAACCCTAAATTGGAACCTTTCCCGATCGCCGAAGTAGCCGAAATCGGCCGTGGGTTCGGTATTCCGCTGATCATGGACAACACCGCGGCACCGCTGCTGGTGCGGCCATTCGAGCACGGCGCGGCGATCGTGGTCTATTCGCTGACCAAATATCTCGGCGGCCACGGCACGTCGATCGGCGGCGCGATTGTGGATGGCGGCAATTTCGATTGGGCGGCCCACGCCACCCGCCAACCGGCGCTGAATACGCCGGACCCGAGTTACCATGGCGCCGTCTGGACAGTGGCCGCGGCGCCGCTAGGGCCGATCGCCTACATTCTGAAAGCGCGCACCACCCTGCTGCGCGACCTCGGCGCCGCCATCAGCCCGTTCAACGCCTTCCTGATCCTGCAAGGCATCGAAACCCTGGCGTTGCGCATGCGCGAGCATAGCCGCAACGCTGCCGCGGTGGCGCGCTACCTGGCCGATCGCAAGGACGTCACGCGGGTCATCCATCCGGCCTATCTTGCCGGCACCGCCGCCGAACGCAGCGCCAAATACCTGCCGCGCGGCCAAGGCGGGCTGGTGGGTTTCGAACTTTCCGGCGGCGCGGACGCCGGCAAGCGCTTCATCGATGCACTCAAGCTGATTTATCACGTGGCCAATATCGGCGACGCCCGCACGCTCGCGATCCACCCGGCCAGCACCACGCACAGCCAGCTCACCGCTGCGGAACAAGCGGCAACCGGCGTCAGCCCCGGCTATATTCGCCTTTCGGTTGGGCTTGAGCACATAGACGACATTCTCGCCGATATCGACCAGGCGCTGGCGGCGGTTTGACACCTTCGTACAGCCCCCCCTATCTCTCGGCGCCAACCGGGCAATCAGACAACGGAAGACGGCTAACCCCATGAAACTATTGGTCCCCGTCAAGCGGGTCATCGATTACAATGTGAAAGTGCGCGTCAAGTCGGACCAGTCCGGCGTGGAGCTCGCCGGCATTAAAATGGCGATGAACCCGTTCGACGAAATCGCCGTCGAGGAAGCCGTGCGGCTCAAGGAAAAGGGTGTCGTCACCGAAATCGTGGCGGTTTCCGTGGGCGTGACGCAGGCACAGGAAACGATACGCACGGCGCTCGCCATGGGCGCAGATCGCGGCATTCTGGTGGAAACCGATGGCCCGCCGGAACCTTTGGCGGTCGCCAAGATCCTCAAGGCGCTGGCGGATAAGGAACAGCCGCAGCTGTTCATTCTCGGCAAGCAGGCGATCGATGACGATATGAACGCCACCGGCCAGATGCTGGCCGCGCTGCTCGGCTGGCCACAAGGAACGTTCGCGAGCAAGATCGACATCGTCGATGGCACCGCGACGGTCACGCGCGAAGTGGATGGCGGCCTCGAAACGGTGGCGCTGACGATGCCCGCCGTGATCACCGCCGATTTGCGGTTGAACGAGCCGCGCTATGCGTCGCTGCCGAACATCATGAAGGCGCGCAAAAAGCCGATCGATGTCGTGAAGCCGGCGGACCTCGGGGTCGATGCCGCGCCGCGGCTCACCACGTTGAAAGTCGTGGAGCCGCCGAAGCGCCAGGCGGGGAAGAAGGTTGGTTCGGTTGCCGAACTGGTGGACAAGCTGCGCAACGAAGCGAAGGTGATTTGACGATGGCGATCCTGGTTCTGATCGAGCATGAGGGTGGCAAGGTGAAGCAGCCAGCCCGCAGCGCCATCGCGGCCGCAACGAAAATCGGCGGCGAAATCCATGCTCTAGTCGCCGGCGAGAATGTCGGCGAAGCCGCCGCGGCCACCGCGAAAATCCCCGGCATAGCCAAGGTGCTGACGGCCGATGGCGCGGCCTATGCGCATGGCCTGGCGGAGCCGCTGGGGGCACTGCTGGTGTCGCTCGCGCCGGGCTACACTCATCTGCTCAGCGCCTCGACCGCCATCGGCAAGAATGTCATGCCGCGCGTCGCGGCCCTGCTGGACGTGCAGCAGATTTCCGACATCGCGGAGGTGGTCGATGCCGATACGTTCGTGCGGCCAATCTATGCCGGCAATGCGCTCGCCACGGTGAAAAGCGCGGACGCGAAGAAAGTCATTACGGTACGCGCGGCAAGCTTCGATCCGGTATCCGCGGAAGGCGGCACCGCGCCAGTGGAACCGGCCAGCAATCCGGAATTGCCGAATAATTCCCGCTTCATCAGCGCTGAGCTTTCCAAGAGCGAGCGGCCGGAATTGACGGCGGCCCGCGTCGTGGTTTCCGGCGGTCGCGGCATGCAGAGCGGCGCGAATTTCCATTTGCTCGACCCCATAGCCGACAAGCTTGGCGCCGCCGTGGGCGCCAGCCGCGCTGCGGTGGATGCGGGCTTCGTGCCGAACGACTACCAGGTCGGCCAGACCGGCAAAATTGTGGCGCCTGACCTTTATGTCGCCGTCGGCATTTCCGGCGCCATCCAGCATCTGGCCGGCATGAAGGACAGCAAGGTGATCGTCGCCATCAATAAGGATGAGGAAGCGCCGATTTTCCAGGTAGCCGATTACGGCCTGGTTGCGGACCTGTTCCAGGCATTGCCCGAACTGAAAGCGGAATTGGAGAAAGCCTGACATGAGCGGCGCGCTTGAAGGTGGCGCGGCCGCCATCAAGACCATCGGCATCGTCGGCGCCGGCCAGATGGGCAATGGCATTGCCCATGTTGCCTCGCTGGCCGGGATTGACGTGCTGCTTCACGATGCCAAGCCGGAGGCAGTGAATAAAGCTCTTGCCATCATCGGCAAGAATATGGACCGCCAGGTGACGAAAGGCGCCATTACGGCAGCGGCCAAGGCCTCCGCGCTTGCCCGCATTCGTCCCGCCGCCGCCATCGCGGAGCTGGCACCGGCGGATGTCGTGGTTGAAGCCGCGATCGAAAAGGAAGACGTCAAGCGCGCCATTTTCAAATCATTGCTGCCGCATATCCGGCCCGAAACAATCCTGGCCACCAACACCTCCTCCATTTCCATCACGCGCCTCGGCGCCATTACCGACCGGCCCGACAAATTCATCGGCATGCATTTCTTCAATCCGGTGCCGATCATGAAACTGGTGGAAGTCATCCGCGGCATCGCAACCAGCGACGAAACCTACGAAACAATCGCCGCCCTGGCCACACGCCTCGGGAAAACCACCGCGTGCGCCGAGGATTTTCCCGGCTTCATGGCCAACCGTGTGCTGATGCCGATGATCAACGAGGCGGTGTACACGGTCTATGAAGGTGTCGGCACCATCACCGCCATCGATTGCGCCATGAAACTTGGCTGCAACCACCCGATGGGACCGCTTGAACTCGCGGATTTCATCGGCCTCGATACCTGCCTTTCCATCATGCAAGTGCTGCTTGAGGGACTTTCCGATACGAAATACCGCCCCTGCCCGCTGCTGGTTAAATATGTCGAGGCTGGGTGGCTGGGACGTAAGACGGGGCGGGGGTTCTATGATTACAGCGTGACGCCGCCGCGGCCGACAAGATAGGCAAGAAGACTTCTTTCTTGAAAGAAAGAAGCAAAGAACTTTTGTCTGTTGGCTTCTGGCAGCGCGGCCACCCGGGGCCGTCGCGCATACCGAAACGATGGGAGGATGTGACGCCCGCCTGGATGACGGCGGCGATCGCGAGCCGCCATCCCGATGCGCTAGTCGCGGATGTGGCGTTGCTTGAGAAGGATGACGGCACCAACCGGCGGGCACGTTTCGGCCTGACCTATGCACAGGGCACCGGGCCCGCGCGCGTATTCCTGAAGGCGCACGCGGCGAGCCACCGCTGGGTCCATTTTAGAAACGGAAATCTGTTCGGCGAAGCACGGTTGTTTCGGTCGGGGGCAACCCTGTCTGTTGAGCATCCGGCCGTTTACAGCGCGATCGTCGATCTGCCGCGGCTCGATTTCCTGCTGGTCATGGAGGATCTGACGCTGCGCGGCGCCGATCCGCTTGATGCCACCCGGCCGATGACCCCGGCTCAAGTGGTGGATGGCTTGCGCGGCCTCGCCAAACTGCATAGCCGCTACTGGAATTTTTCCGCGCCCTCGCACCCTGAATTGCGTTTCGTGCAAACCTGGAAGGACCGCAAGGGTTGGACGGTAGGGCTGAACAAACGGGTTCCCACCGGACTCGACCGCGGCCGCGGCAGTCTGCCCAACGAGATACTACAATATTCCGGTACCGAGATCGTCGGCTTTTGGTCGCGCTATGTCGCAAGCCTTGCCGTCGGCACTACGACCCTGCTGCACGGCGACGCGCATATCGGCAATACCTACCTGCTCCCCAACAATGGCGTCGGATTTCTCGATTGGCAGGTCGTGCGACGTGGCGAATGGTCGCAGGATGCGGGGTATTTCCTCGTCAGCGCCCTGACGGAAAAAGACCGGCGCGCCCACGAGAAATCCCTGATCGAAGAATATCGGCAGGCGCTGGACGTGCCCGATGCGCAACGCCCGTCCGCGGCGGAAGCCTGGTTGCGCTACCGGGCATCCGCCGCCTATGGACTTGCCATCTGGCTCTCGACACTTGGCACAGATGGCTATCAGCGCAGGGAAGTCTCGCTGGCATTGGCCAAACGTTTCACAGCTGCTTTCCTAGAGCTTGGCACGCTGAACGCCCTGGGTGGGTAATGCTGAACAAGGTATTATTGGCGCAGGAAGGAAGTATTTCTTTTTGAAAAAAAAGAACTACTTTCTTGGCGCTTGACTTCCTTTGGCGGTGAGCGCTCTGCGTCAGAAATTCCGTGACGTGTCCCGGGCGCGCGTCCTATTGCGATGGCGTCTGGTGGGAATAATCCTGCGGCAGCGCAAAGACATCCGCCGCTTGCTGGCGATAATCGACTTCAACGGCTTCCGTCAGCACGCCGCGATCGCCGCGTGCTCGCAACAGCACGCCATCCGCGGTGTAGCACGCCACAGTTTCCTGGCCTCGCGTGTCGCGGGTGCGCCACTCGGTGCAGGCCAAGCCATCGACCTCCGCCTTCCCGACATAGGCGTAGCCGGCCCCGCTATTGTCGGGTGCCGGCAATTCGACCATTTCGCGGGTCTCGTCGCGCACCAGGGTCATGCGATGGGTAACGTAATCGAGCACCATCCAGGTTCGTGACGTCGGCAAATCGACGCGCTGCCGCCGCAGCGAAGCGGAGTAGCGATACCGTTGCAGGATCGCCATGTCCTGCGACCCCGCCACCGGCACCTTGTAGGTAACGTCAACATCCCGCGCAGGAATCACCAACGGTGTTGTCTGCGCATAGGCCGCAGCCGGCAAAAGCAAAAGGAGCAAAAGTTCTTTGGTTCTTTCTTTCAAGAAAGAACTAC
>DATJOH010000191.1:0-3560 GCA_035507235.1 Acetobacteraceae bacterium | reverse complement strand
AATCAATTTCTCAACGAAGGCGCGGTCGCACTGCAGGACAGCACGCTGCTCGTCGATGATACAACTGCGTCGGTCTTTCAGGGGCTCTCATTGACCAACAGTACGGTGAGCATTGTGGGCGAGCTCGATGCCACCGGGGCTACGGTGGATGTCGGCACTGGCACTGCCCTGGGGGATGTGACGATCGGGCTTAAACCTCCCTCCTCACAATATTCATCGGCTGCCATTTTCGGTGGTACAATTCACGATAGCGGTGGCGGCCTCGAGATTTTTGGCAATGTTCAGTTTGCGGATCTCGTCTATCAAGGCGTGCTGACCATCGCCGCTCCCTACACGAACGTAACCGTCTCGAACATGACGCTCGAAGACAAGAACGGGCGCAATGCAGGAAAACTCATCTTGTCGGGCGCGCAGTCGGTTCTGGACGTCGCCGCCGGCACGACACTCGATAACGCGACGGTGGAGATCGGCAGCTCAACGATCCGCTCCGGCGGCGTGTCTTTTGACGTGCCGCGAATCGAGGAACTGGGTACAGGGCAGCCTGCCAGCCTCGGCGCGAGCCTGATCGTCGATCAAACGGCGAAATATGCGGGCTTAGGGGCCAACGATTACAGCAGTTCATTTTCATCCAGTGCCACGGTGGATGCCGCCTTCGCGGGCGGGCAAATGACCCTCGACGGCGGAACATTTATCAATGCTGGCGTAATATATATCGGTACGGACGAATCGGTGACAAGCGCGGCTGCGTCTCTCGCAAATCAAGGCATCGTCAATGTTGCGGGCGGGGGCACTCTGGCGCTTAACCTGCTGAAATTTTACCAGGCGCTTCCTGCATCCGGAACCAGCTTTGACAACAGCGGCACGATCACCCTGGCCGGCGGCACGCTCGTTGAACAAAGCGGCAAGAGCATTCCGCCCGTAGCGCTTCGCAATGACGCCACGGGCCTGATCGCCGGTACCGGAATCATCGCGGCGGAAGTAACTAATAATGGAACTGTTGCCGCCACCGGCGGCGCGCTCACGCTCAGCCAGGCCATAACCGGCGCAGGCGTGCTCGAAGTCGGCGCCACCTCAACATTGTCGGTCCTGAGCTCTGTCTCCTCCGGCGAAACTGCTCAATTTGGCGGCGCCGACGGCGTGCTCGGCCTCGCACCAAAATCCTTTCTGGGCGAAATTGGCGGGTTTGCGGCAGGCGACACCATCGATCTGTTCAAAACCAGCGCAACCGCGGCCAGCTTCTCCGGCAGTTCCATCGTCGTCACGCTGAGCGCTGGCGGAACACTCACCCTGCATACCACGAGCGCCCTCTCCGGCTCATTGACCGTAACAGGCGACGGCAACGGCGGCAGCCTGATCGGCTTCGCCGGAGCACCGCACATGGCCGCCGAAATCCCTGTGCTCCCGTCCACGTCCGAAGAACCGAGCCTCGGCGGCCGGGCCGCATGGATCGGCTTCGAAGCGCAGGAACATCTGCGGTTGGACCTACAACATCACGTCATGTGGTAGTTGTTTAGGCAATCGCGCATCGGTATCGATCACGAATCGCACCGTTTCCGCCGCTGGCCGACAGAAATTAGCGGACGCCAAGAACTCGAACATAGTCGTCAACCGTTTTTATTTTCTCGAAATCAACATCGCGCCCGAGCATCTTCGCTCGATCACGGCCAGCAACATATAGCGAATCCAAGTCGGATGTAACAATCAGTCCCGCCCCGATTTCCTTACTAAATCGGTCTGTAGGGCGAAGCGCGCCGGGCGGAAGTCGCAAATGGAAAGCAATTTCTTTCCAAAGCTCCTCTATGAGGTTCTGTGCAACATCAGAATCACTGTAATGCCTCCTGTAAATTTCGTCCGAGCTGAGTATCTCACGTCGAGGCTCAGATCTCAGGATCCGGCGCGCGGCGCTATAGTCAAAATACCAAACCACAGCCGCGGCCAGTGAGATGCAGCCAAAACCAAGATACTGAATCGGCACGTTCATTGACCTGCTCACCCGAACTCGCAACGGGTTTCGACGCCGAACACGCAAACTCCAGCGGAATCAAGAAAAAGTCTTTTTTACTTCTTTTCTCCAGAAAAAGAAGAATCCTTCCTTCCCTACCCCACCAAAGCCCGCAAATATTGCGGCGGATAATACGCTTCCGCGCCCAGCACCCGCGCGGCGCGTATCGGCCAGGCCTGATCCACCAGGATCGCGCGCGCCAGAAACACCAGATCGGCGCGGCCGTTGGCGATGATTTCGTCGGCATGTTCCGGCGCATGGATCAGCCCCACGGCGCCGGTCGCGATCCCTACTTCATTGCGGATACGGTCGGCGAACGGCACCTGATAACCGCCATGCAGCGCGGGGATTTTCTGTGCCGGCGAAATACCGCCGCCGGAACAATCGATCAGATCCACGTCGCCGCGCGCCTTCAGCATGTGCGCGACCTGCACAATGTCGTCGAGCGTCAGCCCGCCTTGCAGGTAATCGCTGCACGAAAGCCGCACGAACAGCGGCAGGTCCGCCGGCATTTCGGCGCGCACCGCGTCGATCACCTCCATCAGGAAGCGCGCGCGCCGCGTCAGGTCGCCGCCATAGGCGTCGGTTCGCTGGTTGGAGACCGGCGAGAGGAATTCGTGCACCAAATACCCATGCGCGCCGTGCAGTTCGAGGATGCGAAAACCCGCGGCCAGCGACCGACGGGCGACGGCGGCGAACTGCGCCACCGCCTCGGCGATTTCGGCCAGGGAGAGCGCATGCGGCACCGTGCCCGCCTCGCTGAAGGGGAGCGGGCTCGGCGCGAGCGGCACCCAGCCGCCCTGGTCCACCGGTATGGGCGCGCCGCCCTGCCATGGCACCGTGCAACTCGCCTTGCGGCCGGCGTGGGCGATCTGCATGCCCGGCACCGCGCCCTGGCGTGTAATCAGGCTGGCCAGCCGCGTCGCCAGCGCCTGCTGCGCGTCGGTCCAAAGACCGAGGCAGCCTGGCGTGATGCGCGCGATCGCCGACACATGCGTGGCTTCGGTGAAAACGATGCCGGCGCCGCCCGCCGCCTTCGCGCCGAGATTCTGCACGTGCCAGTCATCGCCAAGCCCGTCGGTCGCGCTGTATTGGCACATGGGCGAAACGACGATGCGATTCCGCGTCGTCACCGCGCGAAAGCTCATTGGCTGAAAAAGGGCGGGAATATGCGCCAAGCGGGCCTCCTCAAATGCGGCAACGGAAGAGCTGACGCTGTTAACTGATCAATGCCGCACGCGATATCCATGCGCGCGCGCTTACGGTAATGGGCGGCCATGGACATGAACCAACCGGGCGAGGCGCCAAAGCGCCGCCAGCCCCTGCGCGCCCTGCTTTACGGAATCCGCGAAGCAGCACAGGCCGCACAGGCCGAACTGCAATACCAGCCCGCCGCCGATGCCTCCGGCAATGATCGCGACGTGCTGCTCGGCTACCAGATTTTCCTGGGCCGCGATCCGGAAAACTCCTTCGTCATCACCGGCGCCAAGATGAATCCCTTGCGCGCCTTCCTGCAGGGGCTGATGGCCTCGTCGGAATTCCAAAGCGGGGTGGCGAC
>DATJOH010000190.1:0-3302 GCA_035507235.1 Acetobacteraceae bacterium | reverse complement strand
TTTGTGGCGGCTTGCCATCGCCACGGCGGCGGGGAGTGAGCCGGCATGGCAGCTTGGCTTGGCACGGGCACAGGCCGCATGCGGCGACGCGACTGCCGCCATCGTGACGACCCAGGATCTGTTGCGCCAGACCCCCGGCTTCCGGCCGGCCATGGGATTTTTTTGCCAGATGCTCGTGCTGCAGGATCGCCGGGCGACGGCGATCGCTGAACTAGCGGATGGCGTGTTCGCCGGCGGTCTGGCCCCGGTCTCCGAACGCCTCCGGCTACTGCTATGGCTCGAACATATGGATGACGCGCGCGCGGTGTTCGAGCGGGCGTTCGCGGTTGCTGACAAGGTCGAGGATTTTGTTGCTCTCTTCCCGCATATTCCGCGGCTGTATGAGCCCGCGGACCGCCTGCGCTTGTGGCGGGAGGTCTATCATCGGGTGGTTGACCAGCCGGGTCCGACGGCTGCGTTCCTGGCGATGCGGCTTGCGCTCGCGTCGCGCGATTATGATGCGTTTCTACACCTGCACGATCAGCGCCCTATGCTGCCGCCGCCATGGCAGGGGCTGCTTGCGCGGGTCGCCGACACGCTGCGCCGCCCCGGCTTTCCGGACATGTGCGCGCAAAAGTTATTTGTGATCGGTCTTTCGAAAACCGCAACCACGTCGGTTCACAAGGCGCTCGGTCAGTTGGGATACCTGTCGGCGCATTTCGATAACAGCTTCAGCCACGCCATGTTGACGATGGCGGATGCGGCGCTGTTCGATGCCATGGGCGACATTCCGGTGAGCGCGCAATTCGAAACGTTGTATGACGCGTATCCGAACGCGCGTTTCATCTACACGACGCGACCCATGGAGTCCTGGCTGCCAAGTTTCGCCGGTCATTACAGGAGGTGGCATGGCAGCGATGATTTCGGCGTCCTGCGCGCGCAATGCCTGCGCCCCGAACGGTGCCGCAATGGCCACGGCCTCGCCGAAATCCATCACGGGCTGTATTTTCAATACGCGGACGCCAGCAGCGCATGGCTGGCGCATGACGCCCGCGTGGCGGCGTTCTTTGCCGATAAGCCGGCCAACAAATTATTGCGGTTAGACCTGTTTTCAGGCCATGGCTGGCCGGAAATCTGCGCGTTCCTTGGCGTCCCTGCCCCAAAGACGCCGTTTCCGTGGGAAAATCGAAGCTTGGTCCCAGCCTAGAGGCCTAGGCGCTTGCTTCGTCTGGCTGCCAGGTACAAGGGTAGCCAAGCCGCCACTCCCGAGCCTACGAAGAAGCGTGCATTGTTGACGCGGCATACGTCGCGCGTTCTCTCGGACCGTTGACAGGAGGTGTCGTGGAAGACCTTTGCGGGCACATTGTCGTTGCCCTATTCGCCGGCTTTGTCGGCCTCGCCGTGCCATGCGCTCGCGCCGCCGATATGCCGGCCGCGCCGGAAGTAACGTTACTTTCCGACATCATGCCGTTGCCGCTTACGGTTTCGTCGGCAACCGTGATGCGGGCGCCGGAAATAACACCGACCCTGCTCAGCGGGCCGGGAGGTCTGCATCTTATCTACCTGGGCACGGCTTTCACGTACCTTTGCAGTTATCAGGGTAACCCGCTCGAAGCGCCGGTCACGCTACAGCCGTCGGACTGCGCCGTCGTGGACTTGCCGGGCACGCAGTCCAGCCCGAAAGTGTATGTCGCACCGTCTGATATTCCACCGGGGCGGCCGTGGAAGCGGAACTATGACGGCGTATTTTCCGCGCAAGTGACGCACGATAGCGTCGCCGGCAACGATGTGATTGTTACGGTAAATCACAATGAAGTCAAGAACGAAATCACGCGTGACGGGCAGCGCTACCAGAGCCCTTTTGCGCCCGCCGCAAGCGACCTTCCAGCGGATTGCGGCGTGGGCGGTTACGCGGGCAGGGGGCAGCATCATTACCAGGCCTGCTGGCAGGCTTACGGTGCATTCATTTCGCTTGAGACTGTTGCGATCACTCGAGAAACGAATTTCGGTCGCATTTTGAACGAATCGGACATCGGGCCTGTCATCTGGCCGACCAACGGCTATTATGATCTTTCACGCGGCGTGCAGGGTGAGCTGTCAGATGGGGTGAGGCATCCGAGTTCCATCATTTCCGGTGGGTATTTCTACATCTTCTATCTGGACACCAGCAAGGCACGGATTGGCGGGCTTTCGGCAAGCGGCACGAAGGTGGCGCGCGCGCAGATTTCGGCGCGCGGCATACCCGGCAGCTTCTTCGCATGGGACGGCCATGCATTCGCCGCGTCCGAGTTGCCGAGGGGTTTCGATGCGAAGAACATGATCAACTTCATCGCCCGGCCGGGACCGCAGGTTTCCTCACTGTTCGCAGCGGAGGCGGCGCGAGATCCGGGTTACGATCTACAATCGACTCATTTCTCTGTCGGATATGATGCGCATCGCCACATATATGTCGGCGTCGAGGAGGTCGTCGCGAAGGAAGAAGGCGAACGAGGGCGCAACATTGCATTGCGGCTGTCGCCGGACCTGGTGCATTGGAGCGCCAGGACCGTGCTTGACGTCGAAGGCAAGCTTCTTACGTATCCAAAGCTCTCAAATGCTGCATTCACATCTAATAATGATCTCGACCTCGACAATCTGTATGTCGTTGGCAGGGCGCATGGCGAGTTGAACTACGTGCACCTTAAGGTTCGATGAGCGGCGTAGCTTGGCGCGCGTCGGAGCCGTGAGAATCTTGAGAAACGCGAAGCCGACACCGGTTTCCTGACTGCCTCGCGATCTGCGGATTACTTGTAATCGATATCCACGAGCACCGAATTTGCCGTGGCGATCGTAGTTGTGTCGGCGTCCGCGCCGCTGCCCGCGGTCACGTCGTAGCCGATGCCGCTCGCAAACACCCAGCCCAGCGCGGTTGACAACGCAATCGTCGCGCCGCCCGGCACGAATACCCGTTTCGTCGGCGTGCCGGCGCCGCAGGTGGGCGCGGTGCCGCTCGCGAACAGGCGAAACCAGACGCCGCCGCTGTTCGAGTTGCTCACGGAATAGCTGAACACCATGCCGGTGCTGCTTTTGACGTTCGTTGCCATGCAGGAGGCGGCCGCATTGGCAGCGGAAAAGCCGGTGGCACCGCCGCTTGTCACCGCCTGCAGGTAGGCCGGCACGTTGTTGGCGCTCGGCACGGTGACGACATAGGGGCGGCCGGACGTGTCGCACGGCACGGCACCCTCCTGGCCGGCCGTAAAGCTCGGCAGCGTCGTGTTGGCGAGGCAGCCGATCAGCAGGCTCTTGCCAGCGGTCGCGGTGGCGGGCGCAACCGGTGCCTGCGG
>DATJOH010000189.1:0-3095 GCA_035507235.1 Acetobacteraceae bacterium | reverse complement strand
TGGCCATGCCCCAACAGATAAAAGTCTTTTTGCTTCTTTTTCTTCAGAAAAAGAAGATTCTTCCTTACTTCTCTTCCATCAACCTTACCCGCGCATCTTCGCTCACATGGCCCAGCACCCGCCGCAGCTCGCGCCGCGTCGCGTAAAGCTGGTCGAGCAAGGACAGCACCACCGGCACGGTGCGCTCCTCCACTTCCAGGGTCGCGCGCAAATCCTGGATCAGGCGTATGCGGGCCAGGTCCAGTTCCGAGAAGATTGGCTGGCCGCCCCGGCGGGTGGGCCGGACCCAATCCGCCTCGAGGAAGAGCTGCAATTCCGCCTCGGTCAGGCCGGGGACATGCGTATACACCGCCTCGATCGTAATCATGCGCCCTCCGTCAGGTGCGCGCGTGGGTTTTGCCGCGGGTGGCGTTCCTGCCAGGCCTTCAGGGCCTCTTCCAGCGGCGGATCGGGGTGATGCACCACCAGATGCAGGGTCACGTAGAGATCGCCGGCGGGGCGGCCGGCATGGGCCGGCACGCCGCGGCCGCGCAGGCGCATGCGCTTGCCGTGGTCGGAGTGCGGCGGAACGGTGAGGCTGACGGTGCCGCTGAGCGTCGGCACTTCGACCTTCGCGCCCAGCACGGCCTCGGCGATGGTCACCGGCAGATCGAGGTGGATGTCGTCGCCTTCCCGCGTGAACAGCTTGTGCGGCTCGACCACCAGTTCGATCAGCAGATCCCCGGACGGGCCGCCATTCCAGCCGGGCTCGCCCTGGCCACGCAGCCGCAGCACGTTGCCGTCCTCCGATCCCGGCGGGATCGTCACCTCCAGGTTCTTGCCGTCCGACAACGTGACGCGGCGGCTCGCGCCGTTGGCGGCATCGATGAACGCCACCACCAGGCGCGCGCGCACGTGCTGGCCGCGGATAGGCCGCTTGCCGCGCGGACCGCCCCCGCCCTGGCCGAACAGGTCGGCGAACATATCCGCGAACTCGCCATCGCCTGCGTCCGCCTGGTGGTAGCGGGCGCCTTCCTGGCCTTCGGCATATTGGCGATAGAAGGCGCGTTCCGTCTGCTTGCCTTCGGCATCGATGTCGCCACGATCGAACGCGGCGCGGCGCTCCGGGTCGGACAGCAGCTCGTTCGCGGCGGTCGCCGCCTTGAACTTCGCCTCCGCCGCGGCGTTGCCGGGGTTCAGATCGGGATGATGCTTCTTGGCCAGCTTGCGAAAGGCGGCCTTGATCTCGTCCTGCGTCGCGGTGCGCGCAACGCCGAGGGTGCTGTAGGGGTCCTGCGCCATGATTCAGATATGGGAACAATCGCGCGTGATCACAAACAGGACTTAATTTGCCGCCGGCGGCAACGTGCTCCTAGAAGGCGCGTCTACCTGTCCGGGAAACGTCCATGACCCTGCTTCGCACCGTCGGTGCCGCCGCGCTGCTGCTCGCTTCCTCCGCTCTTGCCACCGCTTCGGTCGCGGCCACGCCGCCGCCCGCCAAGCAGGAAGCAACGCCGGACACTACGCCGCCAGACGGGCACTATTTCAAGCCGCAATCGTACGGGTCGGAGGGCAGTGTCACCATCGGCGGCCAGGCGATCGACTATCACGCGGTGGTCGGCACGCTGGTGGTGCATCCGAAGGACTGGGACGACGCGCCGCAAAAGCCGGCGGGCGACGATGGGGCGCACGGCAGCAGCGACAACGACAAGAACCCCACCGCCGAGGCGGCGATGTCCTATGTCGCCTATTTCAAGAAGGGCGCGCCGGCAGCCGGCCGGCCGATCATGTTCCTTTATAATGGCGGACCGGGATCCTCCACCGTGTGGCTCCACATGGGCGCATTCGGCCCGAAGCGCGTGGTGACACTGGACGATTCGCACGACCCGGCGGCGCCCTACCAGCTCGTCAACAACGATAGCAGCCTGCTGGATGCGAGCGACCTTGTCTTCATCGACGCGCCTGGCACCGGATTCGGGCGCATTGCCGGCCCGAACAAGGAAAAATCCTTCTGGGGTGTGGATGCCGACGCCCATGCGTTCGCCGAGTTCATCACCGCCTTCCTCACCAAATACGGCAGGTGGGACAGCCCGAAATACCTGTTCGGCGAAAGTTACGGCACCACCCGCAGCGCCGTTCTGGCCAACGCCCTGCAGCAGGACGACAGCGTCGATCTGAACGGCGTCATTCTGCTGAGCCAGGTGCTGAATTTCGACGACAATGTGGACGAGCCGGAACTCAATCCGGGCGACGACATGCCGTACGTGCTCGCTCTGCCCACCTACGCGGCGACGGCCTGGTACCACAAGAAACTCGATCCCATGCCGACCGATCTGCCGGCCTTCCTGAAGGATGTGGAGAGTTTCGCGACTTACGATTACCTGCTCGGCCTGCAGGCAGGTGCCGCGCTGCCGCCCGATCAGCGCGCACACCTGGAGCAGAAGCTGCACGAATATACCGGCCTGCCGATCGCCTATCTGGAAAAGGCCAATTTGCGTGTGGATGGCGGCGAATTCGAAAAGACGCTGCAGGACTCGAGCGATACGACAACCGGCCGGCTCGACACGCGGTTCTCCGGCCCCACCATGGACCCGTTGAGCAAGGAAGCCGATTACGACCCGCAATCGGCCGCCATCAGCTCTGCCTACGTGGACGTGTTCAACGAGTACGTGCGGCACGATCTGCGTTACGCCGGCGAATTGCCCTACAAGCCGGAAATCGACGTATTTCGCAACTGGAACTTTACCCACACGCCGCCGGGCAACGACAGCCCGGCACTCGGCGCGACCAACGTGATGCCTGACTTGGCAACGGCGATGAAATACAATCCCAATCTGCGCGTACTGGTAAATGGCGGCTACTACGACCTGGCGACACCGTATTTCGCCGCGCAATACGAGTTGCGGCACCTGCAGATTCCGCAAAAACTGTTCAACGAGAATATTACGTTCAAAACATACGCGTCCGGGCATATGGTGTATGCGCATGCGCCGGCGTTGAAGGCCCTGCATGATAATGTGGCAGCGTTTGTTACGAAGACAGATAACGAGAAAAAATAGGCATTGCGCTAGCAAAGACGAAGGAAGTATTTCTTTTTTGAAAAAAAGAAACAAAAA
>DATJOH010000188.1:0-5229 GCA_035507235.1 Acetobacteraceae bacterium | reverse complement strand
ATAGCGTTGGTGACGGCGCCGGTGAGCAGGAAATCGGCGATTTGTTCGGCGACCTGCAGGGCGACGTTTTCCTGCGCTTCGTTGGTGCTGGCGCCGAGATGCGGTGTGCAGACGACGTTCGGCAATTCGAAGAGGGGGCTTTGTTTGGCGGGCTCGGTTTCGAACACATCGAGCGCCGCGCCGGCGATATGGCCGGATTTCAGCAAATCGTAGAGCGCGCCTTCGTCGATCAGGCCGCCGCGGGCGCAATTGATGATGCGCACGCCCTTGCGCGTGCGGCCGAGCGTATCGCGCGAGAGGATGTTGCGGGTGGCTTCGGTAAGCGGTGTATGCAGCGAAATGAAATCGGCGCGGGCGAGCAGTTCTTCGAGCGTCACCTTTTCAACGCCGATCTGCACGGCGCGGCCTTCTGACAGGAACGGATCGTAGGCAATCACTCGCATACGCAGGCCCTGGGCGCGGTCAGCGACGATGCCGCCGATATTGCCGGCGCCGATCAGGCCGAGCGTCTTGCCCGTCAGCTCCACGCCCATGAAGCGGTTCTTTTCCCACTTGCCGGCCTTCGTGCTCGCGGTGGCTTCCGGCAGGTCGCGCGCCAGCGCGAACATCATGGCAATGGCATGCTCGGCTGTCGTGATGGAATTGCCGTGTGGCGTATTCATTACCACGACGCCGCGGGACGTTGCGGCCTTGAGGTCCACGTTATCCACGCCGATGCCGGCGCGGCCTACCACTTTCAGGTTTTTGGCGACGTCCAGCAGTTCCTTTGTCACCTTGGTGTTGGAACGTATGGCAAGGCCATCGTAGCCGTCGATCGTTTCGCGGAGTTCGGCCGGCGTGAGGCCCGCCTTCACATCCACTTCCACGCCCCGGTCGCGGAAGATCTGCACGGCCGCGGGGGAGAGTTTGTCGCTGATCAGAACGCGTGCGGTCATGTCGTTCACTCCGCCGCCTGGGCCGTGTGCTCGGCGCGCACGTGTTGTTCGGCCCAATCGAGCCAGGGGAGCAGGGCTTCGATGTCCGCGGTTTCCACCGTGGCGCCACCCCAGATACGCAGGCCTGGCGGGGCGTCGCGATAGGCGCCGATATCGAACGCCGCCTTCTCCGTTTCCAGCAGGCTGGCGATTTTCTTTGCCGCCGCGGCTTGGGCGTCCGCCGACAGGGCAGTGAACCAGGGTGCGACGATTTTCAGGCAGATCGAGGTGTTGCTGCGCGCGGCTTCATCTTCCGCAAGGAAGGCGGCCCAGTTGCTGGCGGCAACCCATGCCGCGATGGCAGCGAGGTTGGCGTTGCTGCGTGCAATCAGGGCCGGCAGGCCGCCGATCCGTTCCGCCCAGCGCAACCCGTCCAGCGCGTCCTCGACGCAGAGCATGCTCGGCGTATTGATGGTTTCGCCGACGAATATGCCGTCGATCAGCTTGCCGCCCTTGGTCAGACGGAAAATTTTCGGCAGCGGCCAGGCGGGTTTGTAGCTCTCGAGCCGGGCCACGGCGCGCGGCGACAGCGCGAGCATACCGTGCGCCGCCTCGCCGCCCAGCACTTTCTGCCAGGACCAGGTGACGACATCGAGCTTGTCCCACGGCAGATCCATGGCGAAGGCGGCGCTGGTGGCGTCGCATAGCACCAAGCCTTCGCGATCGGCGCGAATGAAGTCGGCGTTCGGCAGTTTCACGCCGCTGGTGGTGCCGTTCCAGGCAAGCACCAGGTCACGCGCGGGATCAGCAGCGGCGAGATCGGGCAACTTGCCGTATGGCGCGCTCAGCACGCGGGCGTCGATTTTCAACTGCTTGACGGCATCGGTCGCCCAGCCTTCGGAAAAGCTTTCGAACGCGAGCACATCCACGCCGCGGGCACCGAGCAGGCTCCACATGGCGGCTTCGAACGCGCCGGTGTCGGAGCCGGGCAGGATGCCGAGCTTCCAGTCGGCGGGCATGCCGAGCAGGTCGCGCGAGCGGCTGATGACCGCGGCCAGCGCGGCCTTGGGCGCCTTGGCGCGATGGCTGCGGCCGAGATTGGCGGCGTGCAACGAGTCCAGCGACCAGCCGGGTCGCTTGGCGCAGGGGCCGGAGGAAAACAGGGGATTGTGCGGACGCGTGTCCGGTTTCGCGGCGAGTGCCATGTCGGCTCTCCCTTTCAGAAGAGAAGCGCCCCGGTGGGGGGGCGTGACCCGCGGCGGCGCTTAACGGTGTTGTAGCCGCGGCGCAACCGGCTTTTCGTGCAATGGAGGCGCGTGCCACACTGGTGCCATGCTTAACTGGGCGCAGGAAGACGCCGCCAAAGCACGTCATCAGGGGGGATAACCATGGGCCAGGCTGCCGGGCTTCTCTCGCGCGAACGCACCATTGCTGGGCCGGGGTTCAATCGCTGGCTGGTGCCGCCGGCGGCGGTCGCGATCCATATGTGCATTGGCATGGTGTACGGCTGGTCGGTGTTCTGGCTGCCGTTGAGCCAGGCTGTCGGCCTTACGCATCCCGCCGCGTGTCCGGCCGGCACTGGCCTGTTCACCGTGTTGACGACCACGCACTGCGACTGGACGCCGAGCAACCTCAAACAGATTTTTACCATTGGCATTCTGTTCCTCGGCGGCTCCGCGGCTTTGTGGGGCGGCTGGCTGGAGCGGGCGGGGCCGCGCAAGGCGGGGCTGGTGGCGGCGCTGTGCTGGCCGGGCGGTCTCGCGGTGACGGCGCTCGGCGTTTACTTGCACCAGCTTTGGCTGATGTGGCTGGGCGGCGGCGTGATCGGCGGCATCGGGCTGGGGCTTGGCTATATTTCGCCGGTTTCGACGCTGGTGAAATGGTTTCCCGATCGGCGCGGCATGGCGACCGGCATGGCCATCATGGGATTTGGTGGCGGCGCGATGTTCGGCGCACCCCTGGCCAATTTGCTGATGGCGCATTTCCGCGGCCCTGGCGGTGTTGGCGTGTGGCAGACGTTGCTGGTACTGGCTGTGGTGTATGCGGTGCTGATGGCGGCGGGCGCGTTCGGCTATCGCGTGCCGCCTGACTCGATGGTCGCGCACGGCAGCGGCGGCGGACCTTCCGTGCCGGTGGAGAGCGCGCACAAGACGGCGCAATTCTGGCTGCTATGGGGCGTGCTGTGCCTGAACGTTTCGGCCGGCATTGGCGTGCTGGAAATGGCGAGCCCGATGCTGCAGGAAATTTTCGCCGGGAAGCTGATCGGCGCGCCGGCGGTGGGTTTTTCCGCCCTCTCGCCTGATCAGAAGAAAGAAGTGGCGGCGGTTGCCGCGGGGTTCATCGGGTTTCTCTCGCTATTCAATATTCTGGGGCGCTTCTTCTGGGCGTCGTTGTCGGATCGCATCGGTCGTCGTAATACGTACACGACGTTCTTCATTCTCGGCATGGTGCTGTATGCGGCAGCACCCCGGCTGGCGCATGCGGGCAGCGTGGCGCTGTTCGCGGCGGCGTTCGCGGTGATCCTCTCGATGTACGGTGGCGGGTTCGCGACCATCCCGGCTTATCTCGCCGACATTTTCGGCGCGGGCAATGTCGGCGCCATCCATGGACGGTTGCTCACGGCCTGGTCGGCGGCGGGGTTGCTGGGGCCGGAGATCGTGAATGATTTCCGCGACCATGAATTGGCGCGCGGTGTGCCGCGTGCGCAGGTCTATGACGAAGCGATGTATGTGCTGGCGGGGCTGCTGGTGGCAGGTTTGGCGTGCAACCTGGCGGTGCGCAGGCTGGCGCCGCACTGGTTCACCTACGTACCGAGCACGCCGCCCGCGGCTGCGACCGAAGCGCCGGTGCGAGCCGAATTCAGCGGTGCGGTGCTGGTACCGTGGGTGGCGATCGGCATTCCGTTGGCGTGGGGATTTTACCAGACAGTGATCAAGGCTTCGGCCTTGTTTCGCTGACCAATGCCGCATCGCGACGACTTGGCACCTGATGGTTACATGTAGCGCGCGCGATCAATGTCAATTGGCATTGAGTGCGACTGATCGCAAAGCAAGCCCAGCGCCAAAAAAGCCAGTTCTTTTTTGAAAAAGGTAACTGCCTGGGTTGGGCGGAAAGGAGAAGAGGCAACAAGGGACTTCTTTTCTGAAGAAAAGAAGCAAAAGACTTTTGTCAATGGCATCCAACAGCCAGTCCAAATGGGTGGATTTGGACGCCGCACGAAACGGATAAAAGTTTTTCTTTTTTTAAAAAAACTCCCTGCTTTCCTGCCGTCCAATCCATGCGCTTGCAGCGGGGGTGCCCCATAGTCAGACCGACTCTCGTGCAGGATTTCGTCCGCTAGCCGCAAGGAATGGTCTCGCCGGAGGCGAGGGCGATCTTGAAGCAATGTTCGCGGCCCGTGCCCAACTCGTGAACAACGATGGCGACTTCCTGTTCCCGTTCCAACGGCAGAGCGTAAGCCTCAGCGTAGGCAACGGCAGCCGCCTCGAACGAGGCTTCCTCCAGCACCCGCGCCTCGTGTCCGCCATCCGGACACGCAAAGACGCGGAAGCGTCGCATAGATTCAATGATTTGGGACATGGTTTTCGCCTCCCAATCCTCCAATGTACGAAACCGGAAAAGGATTCATCAGAGACCTTGCTGCCTCGCTGGATCATGTAGGCGCGTGGGTCGTTGAACCAGTGGACAGGTGCCGGAGCGATCATGGCCGCGACGAAGCTCGCCAAGTATCAGCGCATGCGCGATTTCAGCCAGACGGCCGAGCCGTCCGGTAGCGGCAAGGTCAAGCCTTCCGAGGCGCTGCGCTTCGTCATCCAGAAGCATGCGGCAAGCCATCTGCACTTCGACCTCCGCCTGGAACATGACGGTGTCTTCAAATCCTGGGCGGTGCCGAAGGGCCCCTCGCTCGATCCGCACGACCGGCGCCTGGCCATGGAGGTCGAGGACCATCCGCTCGACTATGGCGACTTCGAAGGGACCATCCCCAAGGGCCAGTATGGCGGCGGCACGGTCATGCTGTGGGACCGCGGCTACTGGGCGCCAGAGCAAGGTTTTACCGATATCGGCCGCGCGCTTGCCGCCGGCGAACTGAAATTTGTCATGGAAGGCTCGCGCATGCACGGCGGGTGGGTGCTCGTGCGCACCAGGCGCGATGATCGCGGCCGCGCCAGTTGGATGCTGATCAAGCACCGGGATCCGGCTGCCGCGCCAGGCAATCCCGACGCCCCGGATGATGACGACCGCTCGGTCGCCTCCGGCCGGTTGATGCGCGACATTACGGCGGGCCGTGGAAAACCGCCCAAGCCCTTCATGACGG
>DATJOH010000187.1:0-7410 GCA_035507235.1 Acetobacteraceae bacterium | reverse complement strand
GGTGTCGCTGAATTCGGCGGGTACGTTCGGGTATTTGCTGCCACCCTCGCCGGTGCCGGTGGGATCGCCGCCCTGGGCCATGAAGCCCTCGATGACGCGGTGGAACGGCGTGCCGTCGTAAAAATGCTCGTGGCAGAGCAGCTTCACGCGCTCCACCATTTTCGGTGCAAGATCGGGGCGCAGCCGTATGACGACACGCCCGTAGGTAAGATCCAGATTAATGGTGTTCTGCGGATCCGGCGCCGGCGTGGTGATCGCCTGGTCCGCGAGGGCCGGAACCGCAACCGTGAGCATGGAGGCAGCGGCCAGGAAAGTGCGTCTTTGCATGTGTTAGGTGTCTCCCTGCATTGCCCTTACGCGGGCTTCCGTGCGCGTGCGCGTCAGCGTCGGCACGAAACTGGATATGTCGCCGCCCAGCAGGGCGATGTCCTTTACGAAACGAGACGAGATGAACTGGTGGTGCTCGCTCGCCATCAGGAACAATGTTTCTATGGCGGGATCGAGACGATAATTCATGCCTGCCATCTGGAATTCGTAGTCGAAATCCGAAACGGCGCGCAGGCCGCGTATGATGACGTTGGCATGGCAGGCGCGCGCCAGGTCGATGAGCAGCGTATCGAAGCTGACAACCTCGATGCGCGTGCCGTTCTTTTCCGCGAGGATTGCGCATTCGTCACGCACCAGCGCCACGCGTTCATCCAGCGGGAACAGCGGGCCCTTGCCGATATTGCGGGCAACGCCGACCACCAGCCGATCCACGACACGGCCGGCGCGGCCGATAATGTCAAGATGCCCGTTGGTAACGGGATCGAACGTGCCGGGATAAACACCGATACGTTCAACCATCGTTGGCCGCTTCCGGCTCGGCCGGCGACGCGTCATCGCCGTTGCCGGGCTCTTCCAGAACGGGGAAGACGCTGGTCACGCGCTCGCCCTCGGCGAGGCGGAACAGCGTCACGCCCATGGATTGCCGGGCGGTGACGCGCACCTGGTCGGCCGGCACGCGGATCAGGCGGCCGACATCGGTGACAAGCATGACATCGTCGCCACGGCGCACCGGCAGAGTGGCCACTACCGCGGTGCCGTTGCGGCGGGCGGTGAGCACGATATTGGCGATGCCCTGGCCGCCGCGGCCGGTCGTGCGATACTCGAAGGCCGAGGACCGCTTGCCGAAGCCGCCATCGGTCACGGTAAGCAGGATTTCCTCCGCCTCGTCGAGCTCCGCAATGCGTTCCGCCGCCAAGGTGATGATCTCGCCGTTGCCCTCCTCCTCGGTTTCCGCAGGCGCTTCCGCCTCCTCATCCGTTTCGGTAACGCGACGGCGAGCCGCGGCCACGCGCAGATAAGCGGCGCGCTCGGCCGTGTCGGTTTCAACATGGCGCAGTATGCAAAGGCTGTTCACCTCGTCATCACCCGCGAGCTTGATGCCGCGCACGCCGGCGGATTCGCGGCCGGAGAACACCCGCAACTGATCGTCGGTGATCTGGAAGCGTATGCAGCGGCCGGCCCGCGTTGCCAGCAGCACATCGTCGCCATCACGGCAGGTGGCGACACCGATCAGGCGATCGCCTTCGTCGAGCTTCATGGCAATCAGGCCCGCAGCGCGGATACGGCCGAAATCAGACAGTTTGTTCCGCCGCACATTGCCGGAGCGCGTGGCGAACACCAGGTGCAACGCTTCCCACAACGCCTCATCCTGCGGCAACGGCAGCACGGCGGTGATCTGATCGCCGCCGAGTTCGGGCAGCAGATTGACCAGCGCCCTGCCCTTCGCGGTGGGGCTCGCTTCCGGCAGGCGCCAGACCTTTTCGCGGAATGCCTTGCCGCCGCTGGAAAAGAACAAAACCCATTGATGGGTGTGGGCATTGAAACTGCGGGCGACGATGTCGTCGCCGCGG
Source organism: Acetobacteraceae bacterium (assembly GCA_035507235.1). Taxonomy (GTDB): domain Bacteria; phylum Pseudomonadota; class Alphaproteobacteria; order Acetobacterales; family Acetobacteraceae; genus CAJCIS01. The sequence continues at coordinate 5,512 of DATJOH010000187.1, read as the reverse complement.
GTGCCGGCGGCGGTGCGCCCGCGGCCGCCGCGATTCTGCGCCCGGAATGTTTCGAGCGGTGTCCGCTTGATGAAGCCGTCGCGCGTGATGGTAACGACCATCTGGCCAGGCTCGATGAGCGATTCATCGTCCTGATCGGCGGCATTGTCGGCGATTTCGCTCATCCGCGGCGTGGCAATTTCCTCGCGCACCCTCGCCAGTTCCTCGCGCATCACTTCCATGCGACGCGTGCGGCTGCCGATGATGTCGAGCAAATCCTTGATCTTCTCGCCAAGCTCGGCGAGTTCCTGATTAATCTTCTCGCGCTCAAGGCCGGTCAGGCGCTGCAGGCGCAGTTCCAGAATGCCGCGCGCCTGGGTTTCGGTGAAACGCACGCGATCGTCGATGATGATATTGCCTTCATCTTCGATCAAGGCGAGCAGCGGCGCGATATCCGCGGCCGGCCAGTCGCGATCCATCAGCGCCGCGCGCGCCGCCGCCGCGTCCGGGCTGGCGCGTATCAGGCGTATCACTTCATCGATATTGGCGACCGCGATCGAATAGCCAACCAGCAGATGCGCCCGCTCCCGTGCCTTCGCCAGATCGTGGCGGGCGCGGCGCAGAATCACGTCCTCGCGGAACGTAATGAAGCATTGCAGCGCGTCGCGCAGGCCCATATTGCGCGGGCGGCCGAGATCCAGCGCCAGCATGTTGATGCCGAAGCTGATCTGCATGTTGGTGAAGCGGTAAAGCTGATTCAGCACCACGTCGGGTGTTGCCTCGCGCTTCAGCTCGATCACCACGCGCATGCCGTCGCGGTCGCTTTCGTCGCGGATGTCGCTGATGCCTTCGAGCGTTTTCGCCCGCACCAGCTCGGCCATGTTCTCCTGCAACTTGGCCTTGTTCACCTGATACGGCAGTTCGGTGATGATGATCGCCGTGCGGTCCTTGCGGAATTCCTCGAACTCCGTGCGGGCGCGGATGATGATGCTGCCACGGCCGCCCTCATACGCGCTGCGTATGCCGGCGCGGCCGAGAATGATGCCGCCGGTGGGAAAATCCGGGCCCGGCACGATTTTCATCAATTCCTCAAGCGGCGTCGCGGGTTCCGCGATCAGCGCCAGGGTCGCATCGATGATTTCGCCGGGATTGTGCGTCGGAATGCGCGTCGCCATGCCGACGGCAATGCCTTCCGCCCCATTGATCAGCAGATTCGGGTAGGTGGCAGGCAGAACGCGCGGTTCATGTTCCGATTCGTCGTAATTCGGAACAAAATCGACGGTATCCTTGTCGATATCGGCAAGCAGGAACGCCGCCGAGCGCGCCAGGCGTACTTCGGTGTAGCGCATTGCCGCCGGCGCATCGCCATCGACGCTGCCGAAATTACCCTGGCCATCGATCAGCGGCACCCGCATCGACCAGGGCTGCGCCATGCGTACCGTCGCGTCGTAAATGCTGGCGTCGCCGTGCGGGTGATACTTACCCATGACGTCGCCGACCACGCGGGCGGATTTTCGATAGGGCTTGTCCGACGTGTAGCCGGCCTCGTGCATGCCGAACAGCACGCGGCGATGCACGGGTTTCAGGCCATCGCGCGCGTCCGGCAGGGCGCGGCTGACGATGACGGACATGGCATAATCAAGGTAGGAGCGCCGCATCTCCTCCTCGAGCGTCACCGGCTGCTGGTCGGTGGGCGGAGGCGCGGGCGGGCGGTCGTCGGTATCGCTCAAGATGGGTCCGTATAAGGGGGGGTGCGCGTTGGCGGGCTGTATAGGGGGTTTGCCGGCCCGGGCCAAATCGGCTTGGCGCGGGGGCTAAGATAAAGGAAAAGTAAGGAAAAGGCCAGGGGCTCTGCCCCTGGACCAAGCTGGGGCCGGGGGCCCCAGACCCCGATCTATTTGCCAAAGGCAACCCTAATGCGCCACCATCAAACGCGATTGGTCTGATATGGACATCGACAAAGCTTTTGCGCACGTGCGCAAAATCGCCGAAAGCACCGGCCTTCCGGGCTTCGAGATATCCACCTCCTACGGCACGCCCTCGCTGAAAGTCGCCGGCAAATTCCTCGCCCGCATGAAGGATGCCGAAACCCTGGTCGTCCGCTGCCCGCTCGACGAAAAAGCGATGCTCATGGAAGCGGCCCCCGACCTCTTCTACGAAACCGACCATTACCGCGGCTACGACGCCCTCCTCGTCCGCCTCCCTGCCGCCGACAACGCCACCATCGCCGCCCGCCTCACCCGCGCCTGGGAAATGCAAGCCCCAGCGCGCCTGCGCAAAACTGCCAACATTCCCTCACCTAGCGGCAACTGACACAAACCGGCGCGACGAACGCGAGGTTACGATCGGCTGTGTGAGTTGCAGCGCCATCGGCCAACGCCGCGTTTGGGTTTATAATCGCCGCTACCGCCCGATACGGGCCAGCGTGCCAAACTGGTTGCGCCCGCCGCAGCACATCGAAACGTAGAACTTGCCAGCATAGAGCAGCGGATCGTTCGGATAAATTCCAACACGGTTTGTCGATTCGAAATTGTATAAAACTTTCTCGGCGTAGCCCGTTTTCGAAGCGGACAGCGCGAACACGACGCCGCACCCGACAATTCCATAATCATTGCAAGTTCCGCTACCGCCGAACGGCGCCGCGCCGTAGAGCACGCCGCCGGGCCCGGGATACAGATTGCCGGTCGGCAACGACCCGTCACTGCCCTGGAAATTGTACACAGTTGACTTTGTATAGGTGGCGCCGTTCGGGCTGAGCTCGAAGATTGTTCCGCAGCCCGCCGGCAATCCCGACACGGCGCACGGACCGGTGCCGCCAAACGTGGTCATGCCATACAGATTTCCATGTGAATCCTCGTACAGGCCGCTTTGCACCTGCACGCCATCGGCGCCACCCTGGAAGTTATAGAGCACCGTCTCCTCATAGTGCTTTCCGGTCGGCGCCAGTTTGTAAACCGCGCCGCATCCTCCGCCGTAAGTATCGCACACGCCCGTGCCGCCATCGAATGTCGTGCCGTACAGGACGCCCGCGTCATCAATGATCGGCGTTGCATCTGGATAGGTACCGTTCACCCCGTCGAACCGGAAAATCACGCTCTCCACATAGCCTGACGGTGTCAGCGTCAGCTTGTACACCACGCCGCAGCCGCCACCGGGGCATTTGCCGGAGCCGCCGGCCGAGGTCGTGCCATAGAGATTGCCGAACGCGTCAGCCACCACGCCATAAACCGGGTTGGCGCCGTCGCGTTTGCCCTGAAAATTGTAGACCACGCTTTCGCTATATCCCGTGGCGGTAGGCGTCAGTTTGTAGACAACCCCACACCCCGCGACACCGAAGTAATTGCACGGGCCATTGCCGGCACTTATCGTCGTGCCATACAATGCGCCGGATGCATCAGCGATCAGCGCGCCCGAACCCGGCACCGCGCCGTCCCCCGGTCCGCCAGTGAAACGATAGATCGTCTTCTGGATATTGCCGTGCGGCGATGGAACAGTCTCGAACACCGTGCCGCACCCGATGGCGGAAGCGCCGCACACAATGCCGCCATAGGCCGTGGCGCCATACAGCGCCCCAGCCAGTGGAAACAGCCTGTTGCTGGGATAATTGCCATCCGGCGTGCCGCGGAACACGTGCAGCGCCTGCGCTTTGCCTGCGTAGGCCGGCACGGCGTACAATCCGCCGCCGAGCATTATTACGCTCGCGGCCAGTGCAATCGTTGATCGTAGGGAATAACCTGACGGTTCCGCACGCGACATTGTCGTACCCCTTCCTACCCTCGTCAGGAAGCGCATTCCCGAAGCGCAACGCGCACTCGCCGCACAGCAAACCGCGAACGCTCCGAGAAATGTCCTTCATGACAATAGCGCTGTATACATGCGTAGTGTATCGGCACAATTGACGTAGTCAAATGCTTTATTGTACTATAGGACAATCGAAGGACCCAAGCTTTGACCTGGCAGCCCGAACTTCCCCCCGGCGGCGCCCTCCCCATTCGCCTCGCGGCGGCGCTGCGTCGCGACCTGCAGGCAGGCATCCTCAAGCCGGGTGACCGCCTGCCGCCGCAACGCATCCTCGCCGAGCGTCTGGGTCTCAGCGTCGGCACGGTCACCAAAGCGTTCCAGGAGGCCGAACGCCTCGGCCTGGTCAGTGGCCAGATCGGTCGCGGCACGTTCGTGAAGGGCACCACCGAGGCGCGATCGGACGATGCGCGGGCGGGCCGGATGATTGACCTATCGGTCAACATCACGCCGTACGAGGCGGCCGCCGCGCGCTTTAACGAAACCGTGCGTCACCTCGCGCGCCGGTCGAACACCAACGACCTGCTCGCCTACGCGCCGCCGGCGGGCACCGAGGCAAGCCGCAAGGCAGCCTGCACCTGGCTCGCGCGCACCGCCAATTTCGACGGCGCGGAAGCCAGGAGGTTGGTGATCACCTGCGGTGGCCAGCAAGCCCTGACGCTGGCTTGCGCCGCGCTGTGCGGACCGGGCGACAGCATCCTGTGCGAGGCCGCCACGTACTATGGCATGAAGGCACTGGCCGACCACGCTGGCTATCGCTTGCATGGCGTCGCCATGGACGAGCAGGGGGTTGTCCCCGATGCGCTGGATCGCGCGGCGGCGCAGACCGGTGCGCGCGTCGCCTACCTCATGCCGACGGTGCAGGTGCCAACCGCGCGCACCATGAGCGCGCCGCGCCGCGCCGACATCGTTCGGGTGGCCCGCAAGCGCGGTCTGCATATTGTCGAGGATGACAATTACGCGCTCTTCGCGCGCCGTCGCCAACCAGGCATCGCGCCCCTCGCGCAAATTGCGCCGGACCTGTGTTTCTACACCGCCAGCATATCCAAAACCCTGGCACCCGGTCTGCGCACCGGCTTTCTCGTGGCGCCCACGCAGCCGATGTTCGACCGCGTCGTGCACCTGCTGCGATCCACGGTTTATGCCAATTGCGGCTTTGGCCCGCTGGTCATGACACGATGGGTCGAGGACGGTTCGGCCTTCGACATCGCGGAGGCCATGCTGCAGGAAGTCATTGCCCGATGGAAGCTGGCGGTTTCCGTCATCGATCCTGCGGGCACCGCGCGCTTTCCCCAATCGCCGCATGTGTGGCTGGCACTCGACGAACTGGAGGCCGAACGCACCGCCGGCCGCGCTCAGCGCGCCGGAGTCACATTAACGCCGCCGGAGTTGCCCCTGCTGGATTCGACGCTGATAAGCGGCCTGCGCATTTGCATCGGTGCGCCAAAAAATCGTGCGGACCTTACGGTTGGGCTCGAACGATTGCGCGGCGCCCTATCGAGACATTCGGAAATTCCGGCGATCGCGCTGATATGATGGTGCGAGCAAGAAGAAAAGTAGTTCTTTTTTGAAAAAAAGAACCGGCGGCTTTTGATCCTCGCAGCGAACTGCCGGACCAGGGATGCGAAATCAAACAGATAAAAGTTTTTTGGTTCTTTTTTTCAAAAAAGAACTCTTCCTTCTTCTTACGGATTCGCCACAAAAAACGTCAGCGCCGCATAATTGCCGCACGACC
>DATJOH010000186.1:0-3610 GCA_035507235.1 Acetobacteraceae bacterium | reverse complement strand
GATGGCAGGACGCGGGCGGGCGGGCATTACCGCGCTGCTCGATGTCGCGGCGGTGAAGGATCGGCCCACGGCCGGAACGTGCGGCTTCGCGCTGGGGCCGCGCATCAATGCCGGCGGGCGCATCAGCGAAGCGGATCTGGGCTTACGGCTGCTGCTGTGCCAGGACCCGGTCGAGGCCAGATCGCTCGCGGAACGGCTGGATGCGGTGAACCGGCAGCGCCAGCACGTGGAAGCGGCGGTGTTGGAAGCGGCGATGGCAGAGGCCGCGGCGCAGATGGCGGCGGGGCACGCCGTGCTGGTGGTCAGCGGCGCCACCTGGCATCCCGGCGTGGTAGGGATTGTCGCTGGCCGCCTCAGGGAGAAATTCAATCGGCCGGCCTGCGTGGGCGGTCATGCCGAGGGGATGGTGAAGGGGTCGGGACGATCCGTTTCGGGTATCGATCTGGGGGCGGCGGTGATCGCCGCACGGCAGAGCGGCTTGCTGGCGACCGGCGGCGGGCACGCGATGGCGGCCGGATTTTCTTATGCACCGGACCGGCAGCCGGCGCTGCACGCCTTCCTGAACGAACGGCTGGCCGGCGTGCTGGATTTGCCGGCGCGCCCGCATCTGGATGTGGAAGCGGCGATTTCCGCCGGCGGGACGAATTTGGAACTGGCGCGCAACATTGCCCGGCTGGCGCCGTTCGGGCCCGGCAATCCGGAGCCGGTGCTGGTACTGCGCGCCGTGCGGGTGGCGCGGTCGGACCGGTTAGGCAATGACGGCAATACGGTGCGGGCCTATGTGGAGGCCGACGGGGCGCGGGTGAAGGCGCTGATGTTCCGGGCCGGAGACGGTCCGGTGGCGCGGGCGCTGACGGACAGGGCCGGCGGACTGCTACATCTTGCCGGACATGCGCGGGCGGAAAGCTGGAACGGTTCAGAATCGGTTGGCTTTTTCGTGCAGGATGCTGCGGCGGCCTGAAGAGGGTGGGCACACATCGGCAAGGGCGGTGTTCGTGCGTGCGGCGCGGTGCGCTTTACCGCGGATGCGCCCCCACTGCGGCGCAGTCGTGCAGGCCCTGGCTGTGCCAGCATCTGGGCGCGGGGTCCGCCATGGTGAACGCCGGGTGCGGGGGGCGGGAGGATTTTGTGGCCGGCTCCGCGATCCGGGCCCAGGAGTACCGGCCTGGACCTGCAGCGATGGGCGCCGCCCCCAGAAGGCGGCCATCGCTGGCGCCCTGACGGGCCACTGCGCCGGTTCGGGGTTGACCCACGTTGGCGGCGCGGCTAACCCCGCCCTCCGCCGTCCCGTTCGTCTAGAGGCCCAGGACACTAGCCTTTCACGTTGGTAACACGGGTTCGAATCCCGTACGGGACGCCACTTCCGCGAGACTGCTCGCCCCGCTATAATGTCCGCAGTCACAAGGGTCTGCACCTCCGGTGTAACGGGCCATTTTGAGGCGGAGGGGGCCGACCACGCCAGCCATCCCGCCGCCGCAACGGCGCTGTGGTGGGCTTCAGCCCACCACCGAATCAAACCATCGTCGCAACCGCGCAACCGAAGCCTCGTACCGCTTCACGGTCCACCTCCTCCACCAGCGCTCCGACCTGCGGGTCGCCAAAGCTGGGCACGCTGTTCTTTCTCGGCGGGATGACCAACTCGGGAACGACCACCCCCTTGGTGAAGAGCTTCCGCGCGCAGCCCTCGAACATCTCGACTCTACCCTCGCCGCGCCCGATCAGCCGACCGCCACCCCCGACCTTCTCCGCAACGTCTGCGCCGCCGCCGGCATCCCCCTTAATCGCGCCCTGCGCCGCAGGCCCGCCCACGACCCCGCCTTTGCCCCCTCGCCGCCAAGCTCCCCGCCCCCGACTAACGTTCCGCCCCCAAAAAACGCCTTCAATCCCCTGCACTGCAACGCCGCGGTGCGGGAACGCCACGCGTCGTTTGTTTCGTAGCCCGGGTGAAACCCGGATTTCACCCACGCTACGCCACCGCAACCACGCGAGCCACACTGGGAAACGGTCACCACCCTGACCACACAAGCAAGAAAGGACTACTTTTCTGAAGAAAAGAAGCAAAAGACTTTTATCAGTTGCGTCCCACAGCCAGTCCAAATCGGCGGACTTGCATGTCAGCCGCAGCGGATAAAAGTTTTTTGGTTCTTTTTTTTAAAAAAGAACTGCTTGCCTTCAAATGGTTCTCCTACCCGGGGGTTACCTTTTTTCTGCAAGAAAGAAGAATCTTCCGCCCCCACCCAACGGAATAATCCCCCGCCCACCTCCGTCCGGCCATCACCGTGCCACCCGCACCAACTGTCCGGAAGGAGCCGCCATGCGCACCGCCCTCGCCGCCCTGCTCACCCTGCTTGCCGCCCCGGCCGCCGCCGCCCCCGGCGATCTCGACCCCAGTTTCGGCACCGGCGGCTTCGCCCGCATCCCCATCAACGGCTTCGCAACGCTCGCCACTAAGGCCCTCGTCCAGCCCGACGGCAACATCCTCATCGAAGCCCAGGCCGCCATCGCCAACGCCCCCGACGTCGCCGAAATAATCCGTCTTCTCCCCAACGGCGCCATCGACCCCAGCTTCGGCACCAACGGCGTCGCCACCTTCACCGTCGCCGGAAACTATGTCGATCCTGCCGACATGCAGCTTCAGCCGGACGGCCGCATCCTCCTCTCCGGCACCGTCATCCTCGCCGGCCAGGAGCACCCGCCTTTCCACGGCGTCGTCGCCCGCTTCACCTCGAGCGGCAGCCCGGACGGGAGCTTCGGCACCGGCGGCGAAATCTTTCTCACCCCGCTCGGCGGCAACGCCGAGGACGCCGCCACCGTTACCCTGGTGCAGCCGGACGGCAAAATCCTGGTCGCGGACGAATCTTTCGCGTCGGCCCAGGAAGTTCTGCGCTTCGAAAGCGACGGCAGCGTGGACAAAAGGTTCGGCCGCAACGGCATCGGCGCCACCGATCTCGGCCAGACCACCGCCGCCATGGGGCTGCAGGATGACGGCAAGATCGTCGTTATCGGCCAGGTCGCCGCCCGCCTCACCGCCGGCGGCAAGATCGATTTCAACAAGAAACCCGGCACCACCATCGCCAGCACCAGCGTACAGGCGCTGGACGGCGGCCCGCCGCTCGCCCTGCAAACCAACGATCAATACATCCTCGGCACCACCACCGGCCCGCTGCAAAACGATATCGAATTGCAGCGCTTCAGCTTCCGCAACGCGCGCGAAACGTCGTTCCGCGGCCCCGCCATCGATTTCGGCCACCCGACAACGAAACAGAATGTCAGCCAGGATTACGCCATGATCATCCAGCCGGATGGCGGCATCGTCGTCACCGGCCGCTACCTCACCGCCCCCCACCAGGCCTTCGGCCTCGCCCGCGTGCTGCCCAACGGCGCGCTCGACAAATCCTTCGGCAAACACGGCCGCCTCACCACCCAATGCGCCGGCCGCGAATGCCGCGCCAGCGCCCTCGCCCTCCAACCCGACGCCAAAATCATCGCCGCCGGCACCGCCGCCACCGCCACCTACCAAGACAGCGTACTCGCCGTCGCCCGCTACCTCGGCAACTAGGCGCGGGGTGCATCGAGTTTGCCTCCGGCGACCAGGGGGCTTTGCCCCCTG
>DATJOH010000185.1:0-4909 GCA_035507235.1 Acetobacteraceae bacterium | reverse complement strand
TCAAACATTTTGCCCTGAATGCGCAGGAGACGGGGCGCATGGTGCTGAGCGCGGACATCGACGAGGCCTCGTTCCGCCAATCCGACTTGCTGGCATTCGAAATTGGCATCGAAACGGGTCAGCCGGGTGCCGTGATGTGTGCCTATAATCGGGTAAACGGCGTCTATGCCTGCGAAGATAATTTCCTGCTCAACCAGGTGTTGAAGGAGGATTGGGGTTATCCCGGTTATGTGCTTTCGGACTGGGGTGCCGTGCATGCGGTGACCGATGCCAATGACGGGCTTGATCAGGAATCGGCTGATGTAATCGACCAGATTCTGAACGGCAGCCGGTTTTTCGCCGGGCTCGGGGCGGCGATCCTGGATGGAATCGTCGCGCAATCGCGGCTGGATAACATGGTGGAGCGTATCCTGCGCTCACATTTCGCGGCTGGCACCATCGATTATCCACCGGTCATCAAGCCGATCGATGCGACGAAGGATGCGGCCGTGGCGGAGCAGGCCGAGGAAGAGTCGGCCGTGCTGCTGCAGAACAATGGCGTGTTGCCGCTGAGCAAATCGATCACCAGCGTTGCGGTGATCGGCGGCAATGCAATCAACGGTGTGATTACGGGCGGTGGTTCGTCGCAGGTGTGGCCGGTGGGCGGCCCGGCGCCGCCGATCGATACGGGAACGACGCTGCCGCATCCGGTGATCTGGAACCCCTCCCCGCCCTACGCGGCGATCGCGGCGGAGGCGCCGGGAGCGACGCTGACCTATAGCGATGGCAGCAATATCGCGGCGGCGGCCGCGACTGCCGCCGCGGCAAACGTGGCGATCGTGTTCGTCGATCAGCCAATGAGCGAGGGTTACGATGCACCCGGACTGTCGCTGCCGCCGGAGGAGGTGACGGGCGCGGATCAGGATGCGCTGGTGGCCGCCGTTGCCGAGGCCAATCCGCGCACTGTGGTGGTGGTGGAAAGCGGCGGCCCGGTGCTGATGCCATGGCTCAGCCAGGTCGCGGGCGTGTTGGAAGCCTGGTTTCCCGGCGCCGCCGGCGGACCGGCGATCGCGCATGTGCTGTTCGGCGACGTGGATGCCGGCGGCAGGTTGCCCATTACGTTCCCGGCAAGCGTTGCGCAATTACCGCGACCCGTGCTGGACGGAACGAGCAATCCGAACGTGCCATTCGATGTAAATTACGCCATCGAAGGCGCGTCAGTCGGATATAAATGGTTCAGGAAGCAGGATGAAACCCCGCTATTTCCGTTCGGATTCGGATTGAGTTACACGCGGTTCGCGTTTGGCAAGTTGCGCGTGTTGGGCGGCCAATCGGTGAGCGTTTCATTTACCGTCACGAATACCGGCGCGCGCGCCGGCTATGCGGTGCCGCAAGCCTATCTGAGCCTGCCGGCAAGTGGGGCAGCGGACCCGTTCCGGCTGGTTGGCTGGCGCAAGATTCTACTGCAGCCTGGCCAGAGCAAACATGTTTCCTTCAACGCCGATCCGCGGCTTGCCGCGAATTTCGATGCAAACGCGCAGCTTTGGCGCACGGTAGCGGGACCGGCAACGGTTTTCCTCGGCACCTCATCGGCTGATTTAACGTTGAGCCAGGCGGTGACGCTGACCGCCGGGACGTTGCCGCCGTAATCCGCTATTGTTTCGTATTGTTTACGAATGGATTGACATTATAGGAGAAGCCCCAGCTTACCGGCACGAATTGCTGGATGTGCTGGTTCACCCAGACATAAATCCGCGCAATATCGGTCCGTGGCACGATGACCACGTCATAAGGCTGCAACGTGACGTCCGCCGAAGGGTCGCGGCCGGAGAGCGCCGCGCCGTAACGGGTGGCATAGAGCATCGGGTGGTTGTCCGGTCCGCGGCGGACAATCATGACGCGGCCGGTATCGCCGGTAACGCGCACGCCGCCCGCGCGCGCCACGGCCGCGAGCAGCGTGGGTGGCGGCCCGCTGACGGCGATTTCGCCGGGCGAAGCCACTTCGCCGGCAACATAGACGCGCACCGGCGAGGCTGTTTTCACTTCAACCGCCAGGCGCGCATCCTGCAACTCGGTGTTGTAGGCGGTGCGCAAGGTGGCGGCGATTTCCTCCGGCGTCTGGCCCGCGGCGGGAACGGACTGCGCCAACTCGGTGGAGATGCGTCCGTCCGGGCGGACCGTGACGTCCTCGTTCAGTTCCGGCGTCAGGAGGAGCCTTACCGCCAGCTCGTCGCCCACCTGCACATGATAGGGCCCCGCGACAGCGGGCGGAACAAGCGGCGCCTGCGGCGGCGCAGGCCCGCCGCACGCCGACAGGAGCAGGAGAAGAACCAACCCTTCGCGCACGCTTAGGTTGTGTCACATTAGCCGAGATCGCGCAACCCGCGAGAAAAACAGAGCAAAAGTTTTTTGCTTCTTATTTTCAAAAAAGAAGACTTCTTTCTTGAAAGAAAGAAGCAAAGAACTTTTATCTGTTTCGCTTACGGGCCATTTGCAGCAGGCCGTCCACCAGCGCGTCGGCGTCGGCGCGGGTGCTGCGGTGGTTGAAGATGCCGGCGCGGATGGCGAGGGTGGCATTTATCGTGGTGGTGCTGGGGGCGGCTATGCCGGATTCCTGCAGGTCGGCCACCAGATCCTTGTTGAGGCGGTTCAGGTCGGCGGCGCCTTCGCGCACGCGGAAGCACACAATGTTCAGCGGCACGGGGGCCAGCATTTCCAGGCTTGGCTCACGGCGCACGCGGGCGGCCAGGTGTTGCGCGACATCACAGGAATTTTCGACAACACGGCCGATGCCGTCGGCGCCGTAGGCGCGCAGCGTGAACCAGATTTTCAGCGCGCGGAATTCGCGTGAGAGATCGGGGCCCAAATCGCGCGGCCAGGGTGGATTGCCGGCAATGCCGCGCTCGGCGCCTTCGAGGTAGGCGAGCGATTGCGCGAAGGTGGCAAGCTGATCGGCGCGATCGCGTATCAGCACGCAACCGGCGTCGTACGGCACCTGCACCCATTTATGGAAATCGAAGGCAAGGCTGTCGGCCTGTTCGATGCCGGCGAGCAATGGGCGGTATTGCGCGGAGAAGGCGGCGGTGGCGCCGAATGCGCCATCGACATGAAACCAGGCGCCAGCCTCGCGCGCCACGGCCGCGATTTCGGTGAGATCGTCGAAGGCGCCGACATCGACCGTGCCGGCGGTGCCGACCAGCAGGAAGGGTTTCAGGCCGGCTTGCCGGTCGGCGGCCACCGCCTGGCGGAGGGCGGCGATGTCCATGCGGTGGTCGGCACCAGTGGGGATCAGGCGCAGTGCCTCGGTGCCGAGACCGGCCATGTCCATGGCGCGGGGAATGCAGCCATGCGCGGCAACCGAGCAGTAGGCGGTGAGCCCGAGGCCGGCGACTCCGCTGGCGCGCACATTGGCGGCGGCGGCGCGGCGGGCGGTAAGCAGCGCCACCATATTGGCCATGGAGGAGCCGCCGAGCAGTACGCCGCCGGCGTCGCGCGGGAAGCCCACCGCTTCCGCGGCCCAGGCGATGACCTGGCGTTCAACCTCGATGGCCGCGTGGTCGCGGCCGCCGCAATTCGGGTTGAAGATGGCGACGAGCAGTTCGGCGAGAATGCCGGCCGCGGTGCCGCCGCCATTCACCCAGCCGAAGAAGCGCGGATGCTCGTTGCCCGCACCGTAGGGCAGCACCAGGCGCTGGAAATCCTCATATAGATCTGGCAGCGGGGCGCCGGCGCGTGGCAGGGCGACGCGAAGTTCCTGGCGTTTTGCCGCCGGCATCTGCTCCCAGACGGGGCGCTGGCGGGCGGATTGCAGCCAGTCGAACATGTCATCGAGGGCGCGGTGGGAGAGCGCGCGCACCGCGCCCCAATCTTCCGGATCGAGGGAGATGTCGCGCGGAGCAGCGTGTGTCATAGGGCGGGCGATGCCACAGCCGGCCCCACCCCGCCAAGCAGGCGCCATGACACGGCAGACCGTACGGCAGGTATTGGCGACGCCGGCGCTGGCCGCCGGATGTTGTTTTACCATCATTCTCATCGCCGGCATGTGCGCCGAATTCGTGCCGACCGCATGGCAAGGCAACTGGACCGATCATATCGTTGCGCGTCAGCCGCATTTCATCGATCGGTTCTTTCCGTTCGATGCAGTATGGTATCAACGCATCGCCACCGACGGCTACGTATGGGACGCCGCGCAGCCCGGGCTGAAGCAGGATGTGGCGTTCTTCCCGCTATGGCCTCTGGTGCTGCGGCTTGTCGCTTTCTGCACACGGTCCGTGGGCGTGGCGCGGGTCGCGACCGTACTGCTGTCAGGCGCGTTTGCCACCGCGTCCATCGTTGCGTTCCATGTGCTTGCGCTGCGATTGCTGCCGCAGCAGCCGGCGCGGACGGCGACGTTTCTGTTCGCGCTCTATCCCGGCGCCAGTTTTCTGCTGCTTTCCTACCCGACCGGGTTGATGAATTTACTCGTCATCCTTGCCCTGCTGGCATTGCTGGACGACAGATTCTTCGTTGCCGCCGCGCTGGCGGGGCTCGTCACGGCCATCGGCCCCCTCGGCCTTGGCACGGCCCTGGCCGTGAGCGGCTGCGCGGCGTTGCATGCCGCACGTCAAAGCGCGCACCGGGGTTTGGCACGTTGGCGGTGCCTGGTTTGGCTTGCGGGAATAGCTGCACTTTCCGTCGGCGGTCTGATCGCGTTCCTGCTGTGGCAATGGGCCGTGCTGGGCGATCCGCTTGCGTTTATCAAGGCGCAGGCGGCGTGGGCGGTGCCGCTGCCGTGGGCGCAACGCATCCCGCGTGCCATCCTGCAGGCGCTGATCCTGCCCGATTTTATTGCGGCGGCACGGGAGCTTGGTCACGCCACCAAAGCCCATGGCGCGGTGGCGCTGCAGGCGAGCCTGGAAAAGGCGCTGCACCTGGCGGCGGAGGGCGGTGA
>DATJOH010000184.1:0-7981 GCA_035507235.1 Acetobacteraceae bacterium | reverse complement strand
CCCGTTATTGGCGCGGTAAATGATGGCGCGATCGGTGAAAATCGACGCGAAGCAGCGACGACAGGCCTCGACCACGTCGTCGGCGCCGGAGATATTCAAATAGCTTTCGTGCTGGCCGGCGAAACTCGCCGTGGGCAGATCCTCGGCGGTTGCGGAACTGCGCACGGCTACCGGCGTGTCGGTGCCGTATTGCGCCTCGAGCTGGCGATAAGCGGCTATGATGCGCTCGCGCAGCATATCACCGCCGGTCGCTTCGTAGACCAAGCCGCGCGCCGCCGCCGCGCGGGTGGCGAGCAACCCGACGTCGGTGAGGTCGAGGTCATCGAGCAGGGCATGCAGCTTTGCCGAGGTGCCGGACTGCAGCAGCGCGTCGTAATAGGCGTGCACCGTCAGGGCAAAGCCGTTTGGCACACGAACGCCCTCCGCGGTGAGCTGGCTGTAAAGCTCGCCAAGCGAGGCGCTCTTGCCGCCGACCAGGGGCACGTCCCGATTCCGGATGTCGGCGAACCAACGGACATAGTCGGGATCGGTCATGGGTTTGGCGCCTGTTGCTTGGACAGGGGCATACCAGGACCCATTCGCCGAAAGGCGCGTTGACTTCCGTCAAGGCGGGCGGGTGAGATTGAACAATAGGAAGAAAGAGTTCTTTTTGAAAAAAGAAAAACTTTTATCTATTTCGGGCAGCGTTATGTCTACGTGTTGTCCCGGATGCCGCGGCACCAGGAGCAAAGTTTTTTTGCTTCTTTTTTTCAAAAAAGAAGACCTTCCTTTCTCTGCCTAGATCGTTAAAAGGCGCACCGATCATTGTCCGATCGTATCACGCTATACCGAGGCGGAGAGCGGCTTCGGCCATCTGCGGTGCAGCCATAGCCATGACGAAGGGTCGGCGCGGATCCAGCGCTCCAGGGTCTGGTTGACGGCCAGGGTGATGGCGTGGAGGTCCGTTGTCCGGTCGCCGGTTCGCGCAACGACCAGCGGCTGGTCGCACACCATGCGGAATCTGGCAGGCCCCAGCCGCAATACGTGAACCGGCATGATGGGGACGTTGAAGCGGAGCGCGAATTGCGCGAGCGCCGGCGCGGTCATGGCGTCCCGGCCGAAGAACGAAACAGGAATACCGTCGTTCATTTTCTGGTCGAGCAGAAGACCGAGCGAGCCACCGCGATGCAGGTGCAGCAGCGCGGAGCGCGCGCCCTGTGCGCCCTTGGGGAACATCGACACGTCGGGGCCCAGCGCACCCTGGCGCAGCGACTGGATGAGGTCATTGGCCGCCACGTTGGAGGCGGCGCGGTAAAAGCCGGAAACGTTCAGGCCAAGTGCCGCGGCGATGGGCAGAATCAACTCCCAGTTGCCGAAATGGCCAGAGAAAAACAGCGCCTGGCCGCCGCTGGCGCGGAGGTGCGCGAGGTTCGCAGCACCCTCGATTTCCCAACCCGGCCCCGCGCCGGTGCGGCGAAAACTGGCGGGATGCGGCAGTTCAGCGGCGGTTCGGCCGAGATTATCCCACACGCCGCGGATCACCCGGGCGCGCGCGGCGGCGTCCAGCTCGGGAAGTGCCGGGCGAAGGTTGTTGTCCGCGATGCGCGACACCGGCAGCCAGGGCCCGATCGAGCGGGCCAGCCAGCCGCCGAGATTGGAAGCGGCCACGGGCGGCAAGCAGCGCAGGCCGCCGACGACGCCGGCTAGCAGGGTCGCTTGCACCCGTTCGTTTAATGCTCGCAGATTTGCCGGAGGCGTTTTGGGTGCTTTCGCAAGCATGTTGCCGGCGTGGCACGCAGGATACCCGGGGTCAACTATAAATTGCAGTTGTTACGCACAGAACTCAACCGAAAATTGTCAGGCTGATGATTGCTGGTTGGATCGGCTGGCGGTCTCACCGGCGGCGAGTTCGATGATTTCGGCTGTAATCTCCTCCTGGCGGGCCTGTCGGTGCTGCGAGCGGAGCGTGTCGAGCTGGCGGTCGATCTGTCGGCGCGCCGACGCCATGGCTTCCATCCGCGCCTGATTTTCGGCCGCGAAAGCGTGCAGGGCGGCACGGCAAAGCGCCGCGTGCAGGTAGTCCGCGGTCAGTTCGGCCAGCAGCGCTTCCGGTGCCAGGTTCAGCAGCGGCGGGTTGGCGCCGGTCGCCGGGGCGAATCTCGTGGTGTCGAGAGGAAAGAGAAGCTGACATTCGACATGCGTGCCGCCGCCCGGCTGCCGGCGGCTGAAGATCGCCTCCAGGCTATCGATCTTGCCGGCGGCGATGCGCTGATACAGGGCCTCCGCGATCCGGTCGGCCAGCTTTGGGACGCCCGGGGAATGCGATGGCAGCGCGCTTTGCCAAACGGGGGTGATACCGCGCTCGGCGGCGATGGTGGCGCCGCGCGTGCCGATCAGAAAAAGCTCGCACCCCGCGAGCTTTTCGCGGGCGGCATCCAATACGCGTTCGGTATAGGTTCCGGCAAAGCCCTGTTCCGCACAGAACAAAATCAATGCCGGGTGTTTTGATTTCGCCGTGCCTGGCTGGCTGGGCGGCATGCGGACGAGGGCGCGGCTTATGGCAGCGGAAATCGTTGCGGCATAGGCGTCAACGGCCTCGATCTGACCGTGCGCCTGTTGCGCGCGCGCCGCCGCGATGCCGCGCATGGCATTCACCACCGCGCCCAGTTGGCGCATGCCTTCGACACGGATGGCGATGTCGGCGGCGCGCTCCGTCACGGCGCGGCTATCGGCGGCGCCAGGCCGGCCGCGCAGGCGGTGATTGCCGCATCGAGGGTTTTCTGCCGCGCCTCGTCCAGCGTGCCGGTTGTTTCGATCAGACGCACGGCATCCGCGGCGCTCCGGTCAAGCGTGTCGGGCAGCGCAGCGCGGAACGCCGCGACCAGCGGCAGCTTCAGGCCGTCCAGCACGCCGGCTTGCACGGCGCGCACCAGCGCGACTTGCTCGGCCAGGCGCAGCGGGGAATGCTGATTTTGTCCGAGGATGGCGCGAATACGGCTGCCGCGCGCGAGTTGGTCGCGCACCCGGGCGTCGGGCATGCCGCCGAAGCGGGTGAACATTTCGAGCTCCAGGAACTGCGCGTAATCGAGCCGCAACGATTTTGCCGCATCGCGCAATGCGTGCGCCTGCGTTTTGCCGCCGACCCGGCTGACGCTGGTGCCGACATCCACCGCCGGTTTTATGCCTTCATGAAACAGCCTGGTATCGAGCACGATCTGGCCATCGGTGATCGAAATAAGATTGGTGGGAATATAGGCGCTGAGATTGCCGGCGTCGGTCTCCACGATGGGTAGCGCGGTGATCGAGCCGCCGCCTTTTTCGCGCGACAATTTGGCGGCGCGTTCCAGCATGCGCGCATGCACGTAGAACACGTCGCCCGGATAGGCTTCCCGCCCTGGCGATTGCCTGGTGAGCAGGGCAATTTCGCGGTGGGTGGCGGCATGTTTGGAAAGATCGTCCAGCACGATCAACGCATGCTGGCCGCGGTCGCGGAAATATTCCGCCATCGTGAAGCCGGCGAACGGGGCGATCCATTGCAGGCCCGGTGCGCTCGCGGCGCCGGCGACCACGACGATGCAGCGCTCCGGCGCGCCGAGGCCGTGGATCGCCTCGATGGCGCGGCGCACGCTGGAACTTTTCTGCCCGACGGCGACATAGACGCAGATGATGTCGCTATGGCGCTGATTGATGATGGTATCGATGGCGATGGTGGTCTTGCCGATGGCTCGATCGCCGATGATGAGCTGGCGTTGTCCGCGGCCGAGCGCGAACAGCGTATCCACGACGAGCAGGCCTGTTTGCACCGGCTCGGTTACGGCGTCGCGATCGACGATTTCCGGCGCCGGGCGTTCGATGGGCAGAAGTTCGGTTGCCGCAATGGGGCCCTTACCGTCGAGCGGGCGGCCGAGCGGATCGACGACGCGGCCAAGCAGCGCGGCGCCGACCGGCACACGCACGACATCCCCGGTACCGCGCACGACATCGCCGGCCTGGATCAGATCGAGGCCATCCAGCAGCACACAGCCGACCCGGTCTGGTTCAAGGACCTGGACAAAGCCGTACGGGCCCCTGTCGAACCGTACAAGTTCATCGAGATGCGCGTCGGGCAAGCCCGAAACCAGCGCAATGCCATCGCCAAAAGCTTCGACACGGCCAATCTGTTCCGCTTTGGGACCAAGCGCCGCTGCGGCAACCCTGGCGCGGGAGTTTACCAGCCAGGTCATGGGCACGGATAAAGAGCAAAAGTTTTTTGGTTCTTTTTTTCAAAAAAGAACTTCTTTCTTGCTCGTTTAGCGTGGATCATGCCGCTCATTGGGTGATTTCGACCAGGATGCGGTTGAGATCGGCGCGCCAACTATTGCTGATAGTCAGATGTGGGCCACGCAGTTCGATGCCTGCAATGAGCGCGGGATCGGTGATGAAGGTGATGGCAGGTTGGAAGCGCAGCGCCGCGGCAATTTGCGCCCGGGCGTCCGCCTGCTCCGCCGGCGTGAGCGGGTTGGCGCTGACGGCTTCAAGCGTCGTGGCCGCTTGACGTGTCGGTTCCGGCAATGCGCGGATCTCCGCCACGAGCCAATTTAGAAATGCCGATTGCACTGACGGACCGGCGAGACGCGCGGCGAGGCGCTGCGCGATCGTCACCGCGAGCGCGCTTGCCTGATCCCGCCACGCGGCTTCCGCGGCCTGCCGCTCCGCGGCGATCGTTGCGCGGGCTTGGGTAAGGAGCGCATCCGCCTCCCGCGCCGCATCGGCCAGGCGCGCGGCGCGCGCCTGCTCGGCGGTATCGTGGGCGGCGGCCAGCAATGCCTCGCGTTCCTGCCCGAAGCCGGCGCGCGTCCGCTCGATATCAGCGAGCGCTGCCGCGGCCTCGGCACGTTTCGCTTCCGCTTCGTCCAGCAACTGGCGCGCGGCCAGGCGGCGCTGCTCGATCATAGCCGCCATGGGGCGCCAGAAGAAACGCCCCAGCAGCCAGATCAGGATGAGGACGTTGACGGTCTGGATGCCGAGCGTCCACCAATCGATCGTCATGGTGTCATTTCAGCAACGGATTCGCGAACAGCAGCAGCAGCGCGATGACCAGGCAATAGATTGCCATCGTTTCGATCATCGCGAGGCCGACAAACAGCGTGCGCGAAATGACGTTGGCCGATTCCGGCTGGCGGGCGATGGCATCCATGGCGGCCGCCACGGCGCGGCCCTCGCCGAGCGCGGGACCTATGGCGCCGAAGGAGACCGCGATGGCCGCGGATGCGATACTGACGGCGGCAAGCCAGTTCATGATTTTGTCCTTTCGATGGATGGATCTTGCGTTGGTTTGGCTTCGCTGACTGCGCCGGCGATGAACACCATGGCCAGCACTGAAAAGATGTAGGCCTGCACGGCGCCGGTGAGCAGATCGAGCGCCATGAGCGGGATTGGCACCAGTAGACCGGCGAGGGAGAGCACGATGCCGATGACGAACACGCCGCTCATCACGTTGCCGAACAGACGCACCAGCAGAGAGAAGGTGCGCGTCACGCTTTCAATGAAATTGAGCGGAATCATGATGGCGTTCGGCACCGCGAAGCTGGCGAGATAGCCGCCGACGCCGCCCGCACGGATGCCGAACCAGATAACCGCGAGGAAGACGAGCAGGGCGAGCGCCGCGTCGGTTTCCAGATGCGCGGTGGGCGGTTCCACGCCGGGAATGAGCGTCGTCCAGTTGGCGACGAAGATGAAGGCGAACAGCGTGCCGATGAAGGCGCGGTAAGGGCCTGGCTCGGCGCGCATGGTATCGCGTATCTGGCTGTCCACTGTTTCGACGATCAATTCGAACGCGGCCTGCGTGGACGAAGGGACCAGCCGTCGGCGCCGACTCGCCAGCAAGGCGCCGCACACAAGAACACTCATGATGGCCCACGTGGCGACCACGGCTTCGGTAATCGGAACAGGCCCGAGATGGAACAGCGCGACACTGGTCAACGGCGATTTCATGCCGTGATACCAGGCGACAGGCCGCGCAGCAGGGCCGTGCGGGCCAGCAGAATACCGAGCGCCGCCAGGAGCAGGGCGCCCGCGCCATGCAGGCTGATCACGGTCAACGCGACGCCGAGTAGCGTGAAACGCCCCGCCATAAGCGCCACGGCGGCGCGCGCGCGACCGGTGGCGAGAAGGCAGGCGTTCCACCACAGGCCGCCGAAATAGGCGGTGCCGAGCACGATGCCCGCAACCGCGGATAATGTGGACGCCTGCACCGTGCTCATGCGTTTTTCACCCACCGCCAGGCCGACCAGCAGCCAACCGCGAGGCCAAGCATCAGCAGGGGGCCGGTGCAGAACAGGCCGGAATGAAATCGCGCGTCGAGCCAATGACCAGCGAAGACGCCGATCAATGTCGGTGTTACAATGATCCACCCCAGCACACCGATTTGCGCCAGGCGGCGGGTGACCGAGGGTTCGCCTTCGGCGGCGAACCGGCGCTGGCGTTCGCGCCGCAGGCGGGTGCCTTGCACCAGGCCATCCTGTGATTCGCTAATGTTGTCGTTGCCGGTCATGCGAAGTTCGCCGTGCCACCGCCACCGGGACGCAAATGGCGCATGATTTGCCGAATGGCGTTGAGATGCAGCCGCGTGGATTCCACGCGTTCCACCCGTTCCGCCTCGATGTCGCTACGAAACCGTTGCAGCACCACCGTATCGAGCGTCGCGAGGTCGTCGCCCACCACCGCCTCGGGCGTGGCGATCGCGACATCCCGTCCGGCGGTGACGGTCAGCACGCCGCGGCGCACCGCGCAGTAACGGCGACTGCCGTCCGCGCTCCGCCAACTCACGACGGACATGGCAAGCCGCGTCAGGAAATCGGCGTGATGCGGCAAAATGCCGAAACTGCCGCTCGCGTCCTCGGCCCTGACGGCGCGCACATCTTCCTCATCTACAGCCACGGTAAGCGGCGTTGCGATGCGCAATCTCATTGTTGGTCGCGGACAAACAGATAAAAGTTTTTGCTTCTTTTTTCAAAAAGAAGCTTTTGTTCTTTTTCGAAAAAAAGAACCAAAAAACTTTTACTCATGGTGGTGTTCCTTCTGCCCAGCCTCGTCCAGGGTGCCGACCATGTAGAGGGACGTTTCGGACCAGTCATCGGTGGCGCCGTCCAGGATTGCGCGGCAACCGGCGAGCGTGTCGGCGCGGCGGACGCTGCGGCCGGGGGTGCCGGTAAAAGCTTCGGTGACGGCAAAAGGCTGGCTTAAAAAGCGTTGCAGGCGGCGCGCGCGTTTCACCACCAGGCGGTCCGCCGCGCCAAGTTCCTCTATGCCGAGCAGCGCAATGATATCCTGCAGATCCTTGAAACGGGCCAGCACCTCGCGGGCGCGTTCGGCGATGGCGTAATGTTCCGCGCCGACCACGGCGGGATCGAGCAGCACGGACGAGGAGGCAAGCGGATCGATGGCGGGATAAAACCCTTCCGCGGCGAGCCCGCGCGACAGCATGATGATGCTTTCGGTATGGCTGGAAATGGCGGTGACCGCGGGGTCGGTGAAATCGTCGGCGGGTACGTAAACCGCCTGAATGGCGGTGACGGCGGCACCGGCAACCGATGCGATGCGCTCCTGCAACGAGGCGACTTCGCTTGCCAGCGTCGGCTGATAGCCGACGCGCGACGGCAGCCTGCCGAGCAGGCTGGACACCTCGCTGCCGGCCTGCACGAAGCGGAACACGTTGTCCATGAGCAACAGCACGTTCTGGTGTTTTTCATCGCGGAAATACTCGGCGATGGTCAGTGCCGTCAGCGGCACCCGCCAGCGGGCGCCCGGCGGCTCGTTCATCTGGCCATAGACAAGCACGGTGCGGGCGAGCACGCCGGAACGCTGCATATCGGCCAGCAGTTCCTGGCCCTCCCTGGAGCGTTCGCCGACGCCGGCAAATACCGAAATGCCCTGGTATTTCTCCACCATGGCGTGGATCAGTTCCATGACCAGCACGGTCTTACCAACGCCGGCGCCGCCGAACATCGCCGCCTTGCCGCCC
>DATJOH010000183.1:0-8871 GCA_035507235.1 Acetobacteraceae bacterium | reverse complement strand
ATCCCCACGGCAGCAGAAGCGGCACGATCACGACGCCGGGGAAGATGCCTGGGAACGAATCGGCGGTGTCGGGATCCAGCATGTGGCCGAGGTACGGGGGAAGCCAGGCTGCGAGCACCCAGATGAGCTTCCAGGTGAATTCGAAGATCAGCAGCGGCATCATCCCGACCGGATATCGCAGGCCGAGGAGACTGAGCAGCGTAAGGGCGCCAAAGAAGCTCATCCCGACGCCGTGCCAGAAATCCCACGGCGCCGTGTGATGCAGGATCGCCGGCCAGGTTTTCGAGCCCTGCCACACACCAAGCACGAGATATAAGGCCCGGAGCATGTAGAGGCGGTAGAGCGGCAGCTCCGGCCCGGATTGTATCTGTTCCATGCGTACCTACCGCGTCATTTGCCGACATGTTTCATTTAGATCGATATTCACCGGATGAAAGGCAGGAAACCGGGATTCTCCGTGTGGAAGTCCATTTCAAGCCGACAGCGGGCAATGCGGTCGATTTTCTGGATGCTTGTCAAGCCACGCCGTCAATTCGGGCCGAGTTGGAGACCCTTCGGGCCGTGTATTGCCCGGAAGCTTCGTTGTACGGTCATAAGGACGCGCCTCCGGGTGCCGATGTCTGCTTCGTGCCGCGTGTCGCCCGGAATCCGACCTTCCGTTATCGGCAAGCCACAAGCCTGTCCGTGTTTAAGCGCCCCGCGTTAATGGTTTAATGGGTTAATGCCTATGCTGCAACGAAGCCCGCGATACCGAATGGCGGGGAGCGGGTCAGTGTAGGGGCGTGGCGGCACGTTGCGGCGGCGGGAACATGCGGGTTGCTTGGGTCGGCGTGCTGGAGCACGCCCTAGGCTAGCTAAAAAGACCACGCTTTTCCGGCGCAGATGCCGAGTGCGAAATTTCCTCCGGTGGATTTAGGTGCGGCAGCAGCTAGGAGACAATTTTTGCACATACGGAGGACGTGCCTGGTGCCGGGTCGTGCGGCTCTAGCCTCATGGTAAGCTCTGAAAATGATGCCGGCGGCATCGGTTCATAATCGCCGCGGCTCCACAAATAATTTTGGGCCGCCATACCGCCGTGCATTGCGGCATCGCGCAACGTTTTGAGTCCCTCAAGCCGTTCGGCTTGGGTTGGCGCACGCATCAAATCCAGAGCAAGATTTGTCTGAGCGTTGACGTTTCCACGCTGCGCTGCCTGTCGCCAGAGATTGCGCGCCTCCGCCTGATTACGCAGCACGCCCTGACCCCGTGCGACGAGCAGCCCGAGATTGTTCATAGCCCGGGAATTACCGTGGAGCACCGCCAGACAATACCAATGGATCGCCTGATCCAGGTCCGGGATGGGTGCAAAATTGTATCGGAATCCGACTGCATTCATTGCTTCCGCATCGCCGGCGTCAGCTGCGCGCCGATAGAGCTGAAGCGCGAAGGCCGGATCGCTCGCAGTGCCGTGACCTCTCGCATACATGTAGCCCAGGTTTACCATCGCCTCCGGCTCACCGCGGTCTGCAGCGGCGCGCAACAATTTGTAGGCAACCTGAAAGTCACCGCGGTTGTAGGCAGCGATCCCCTGTACTAGGTTGGTCGACGCATTTGCGCGTTGGGGCTCGGCCGCAGACGAGCAGGCGGTGAGAAAGAGACATTGCAATGCTATGATCAGAGGGCGCATCGAATGACCGTTATGTCCTCAATTTCGGCCACATAATAGCCGGATCCGGTGGAAGAGAGTCGATCGGTAAATCAGGTATGTCAACCCTTTCTCATGTGGAAAATTAGCACGAGTATTAAGAAAATTACTAACCATGCAAAGGCGTACTTCGTGCCACGCGATCTATCGGAGCGGTGAGCGGCAACAGCTTGCCAAAACTCTCGATACCCATCTGCCCCGCTGCGCCACCTCCTGAAGGCGAGTGAAAGCGGTAGTAAGACGCCGATTACGCCGACGAATACGACACTAAACCAATGATTATTGTCACTATGCCATGGTGTGAAAAACAGCACCGAAATCTGCCTGGTCAGCCCAAGCAGGATTCCTGCGCCACCGATCAGCCACCACTTCCAGCCCATCCCGGAACAATGTCATTGATCTGGGGGTAGGTCCAGCCCGAGGCGCCGTTCGTTCCCAACTATCTGGCTCTGGCGGACTGTTGACCGGGGGGACCTACCTGATCGAGGCTGTTGTTTAAACGGCGTTCACGCGCGAAATGCCGGAGAAATCGGGTTCCTGGCAGATTCGGCGTCCGGGGGTTCTCGAAATGGTGGGCAATTCCGGTCGTGCACGGAAGCATATCCAGGCAGGCTGTTGCGCTCTGGCGCTGCTCGCCGCGGGCGGCCTGGTTCGGGCCGCGAGCGAGGGGGCGGTGTATTCCTTCAAGGGTGGCAGCGATGGGGCCTATCCCGATGCCGCACCGATCAAAATCGGCGCCACGCTCTACGGCACCACCGCGGGTGGCGGTGCCGCCGGGAACGGAACGGCTTAGCGATGAGGCCGTAACAGATGGGGCCGCCGAGCCGGTTAGCGGGCGGCGGCGAGACGTGGACGTGCGGCTTGCTCGCTTTGGCGTGCTAGAGCACGTCCTTGCTTTCAGCGCCAAGAGCAAAAGTTCTTTGCTTCTTTCTTTCAAGAAAGAAGCCTTCCTTGCTTTCTAAGGCCCCGCCGCAATGACCCGCTGGATAAGCTTCTCGTACCCCGCAATATAATCCGCCATCGCAAGGTTTTTTTCCGCCCAGGCGCGGGCGCCGCGGCGGAGTTTGCGGTTTAGGGCATCGTCTTCCAGCAGCGTCAGGGCGGCTTGCGCCACTTTCTCCGGTTCCAGGAACGGCACCATCAGGCCGGTTTTTTTGTGTGTAACGAATTCGCGGACCGGTTCGGTGTCGCTGGCGACGATGGCGCAGCCGGTGGACATGGCTTCGCGCAACGACCAGCTCGCGACGAAGGGGTAGGTGAGGTAGATGTGCACGTCCGAGCGTTGCAGGATTTTGGTATAGGTTTCGTATGCCACGCGACCGGTGAAATGGATGCGGTTGTGATCGAGCTTGTCGCCGAGTTCGTCCAGCATGTGCTGGCGCCAGGTGCCTTGTTTCGGGCGGGCGCCGTAACTGACGTGGTCGCCGCCGACGAGAATGACGCGGATATCCGGGCGGGCGTTCAGGAGGTGCGGCAGGGCGCGCATCATGATGTGAAAGCCGCGATAGGGTTCGAGATCGCGGACGACGTAGGTGACGAGTTTGTCGTCGGGATTGATTTTGTAGCCGCCGAGGGAAATGGTGCGGGCGCGGATCTTTGGGCTTGGCGTACAGATGTCGAGATTTACGCCTTCATGCAGGACATTGATTTTCGGCCGCGCCCAATTGGGATAGGTGGAATGCTGGAAATGCGTCGGCGTGAAGGCGTGGCCGGGGTTGGTGAGGGCCAGGAGGTTGACCGCGTTCTTGGCGCGCACGCGCGCGGTCTCGCCCTCGGGGAGGGGAAATTCCGGGTCGAAACCGACGTCCAGGCCGTCATCGTGGTAGTAATATTCATGGTAGCCGAGCAGCGGCGATTTCGGCCAGACATCGTGCAGGTTGAGCAGTTCGCCCCAGCCTTGGTGGCCGATGATGATGTCGGGCATGTAGCCCAATTGCTTGACGCTTTTGGCGGCGCGGGCGACGGCGTCGGCGCGGATCATGGCGAGTTCGAATTCGCGTGCGTCGCGATGGGCGGAGCGTGAGGGCTGCTGCGGCAGGCCGTGCAGCACCTTGCGCACGCCGGGCAGGTTGGTGACGCGATTTTCCGTAATGAACAGCAGGTCGTGCTGCTGTTGCGCCGCCAGATGGCGCAGCAGATGGAGGAACTGCGCGGGAAAGTTTTGATGAACAAACAAATACCGCATGGATTCAGCTGTCAGCTATCAGCTTTCAGTGGTCAGAAAAAAAATTGGGGTCTGGGGACGAGTCCCCAGTGGGGGTTCTAGGGGGCAGAGCCCCCTAGCCTTACTTACGCTTTACCGGCTTGACCGGCGCCTTCGGCGGTGGGGCTTTTGCCGCCGGCTTGGCTGGAGCCTTGGCCGGCTTGGCGGCGGCGCGGGGGCTTACCACGACGCGGAAGGCTTCCAACGGGGCGAGCGTTTCGGCTTGTGCGGGCTCGCCATTATCGAGCGGGCCCACTTTGCTGCCGTCCACGAAGGTGGCGGTGAGGATGCAATCGTGGGTTTCCGCGAGGTCGCCGCGCAGGCGGACGCGCAGGCCGAGGATGGGGAGGCTCATGCCGCGGCTGCCGCAGAACTGGCCGCCTTCGGCCCAGGGGCTGAGCCAGCCGCGGCCGAGCACGGCCTGATATTCGATGTCGGTGGTTTTGATGACGGCGTGCGGTGCGATGGCGAAGCCTTCGACCCATTGCTTGCTGCCTTCGGTGCCGACCCATTCGCCGATTTGCGCGGCGACGTCGCCTTTGCCCTGGATATGGGCGACGATTTCGGTGCCGTCGGGTGCCGTGGTGGCGGCGGCGCCGGCGGGGGTATTTTGTGACGGAGGCGCTGGGACTGTGGTGGGCGCGGCGGGCTTTGCCGCGGCGGCGGCCTGGGGAACCGGTGCGGTGGCCGGCGCGGCGACGCGGGCGGCGGCAGGCTGAGCGACCGAAGGCTGGGGTGCGTCACCGAGGCGCAGGAATTGCAGTTTCGGCGGCTCACCCTTGGTGTTTGGCGCCTGGTAGATGGTGACCAGCACCTGGGCGGGGCCGCGGGTTACCCGCACGAGGGCGGCGCCGTGCGGGCCGCCGAGCCAGCCATCGTCGCGGAAGGTGCTGATGCTGACGGCTTCCGGGCGAAAGGCGGGGCCGGGCGGGACGGACAGGCGGATGCCGGGGAGGCCGGTATTGTTGTCCGGCACCGGGCTGCCGGGCGGCGTGAAAATGCAGAAAAGACCGGCATCCAGCGTCATCAAATGGCCGGAGACTTTCAGCTCGACAATTGCATTGTGGGCGGCGGCCGCCGGGGTTTTCGTTTCACTCACGGGGGATTATCTCGCTCCTGCACTGGAATGGCCGGCGGACGAACCGGGTACGCCTCAGGCGCCTGACCTACAGGCAAGGCTTTGAGGATTCAACAATGCATCATTCACCGCCGGCGGCGGCAGGCCGAGCGGCAGCACGGCGCCGCGGCCGGTGCGGCGCACGCGTTCGGCGGGGGTGCCGATATCGAACACGATTGCCGGCAGGCCGGCGGCCCACGCATCGCTGAGGGCGAAGCACCAGGTTTCCGGCCAGATGGAGGGGATGAAGGCGAGCGCGGCGCCGGTGCCGCGAATGAGCGACTCGGCTTCGCCGGCCTTGAAGGGACCGGTGACGAAAATGCGGCCGGTTTCGAGCAGCGGCGAATCGTCGATGGAATAGCCGACCAGGGTGAAGCGCAGCGGCAGGTCGCGCGCGGCGGCGTCGCGGCCGCAGGCGAGCAGCATGTCGTAGCCTTTTTCCATGCCGATGGCGCCGATGACCGCGACGTGGAGCGGGGTGGCGCGGGGGGGCGGTGGAGGTGCTGGCGGCGGATCGGGCTCGAGCGGCGAGATCTGGATCGGCGCGCCGGGGAAATGGCGGCGGATGCGGGTGGCGACGTCGGTGGAGGCGACCATGACGCGTTGCGCGGCGCGGAGGATGGTTGCGCTACGATCACGCAACGACACTGCGTCCACCGGCGGCTCGAACGACTGGCCCCAGCGGGCGACGCAGGGGGCGCAGTGCGTGGCCGGCGGTTCGCCGCAGAATTTCGCGTCGCCGGTGACCAAGGCGAGGCGCGGGCAGAGCCAGCCGTAATCATGCACCCAGCAGGCGGTGGGCACGCCGAGTTTGCCGAGCAGATCGGCAAGGGCAGGATGGTGGCCCATCAAATGGTGGAATTCGATTTCCAGGGGGCGCAGGCGGCGCAGGAGGCGGAGCAGCGCGGCACCGTCGGCGGGCAGGCGGAAACGCAAATTGGGCGTGTCGCCGACGAGGGTGACGCCGTCCTCGCCGTTGAGGGTGATGGGGGTGCGGCCGGCGGCGCGCACCGCCTCGGCGCGGGCGCGGACGACGCGGGTGGTGCCGCCGAGGCCGCCGTGGGTGATCAGGAGCACGCTGCCGCCAGGGCGGATAGTGAGCCGCGCTGTGTCGATGCGGGCGCGTGACGGCGCGAGCGGATCGGCGGCGATGAAATCGTCGATGCGGCCGGCGTAGGTGGGGTGCAGGCGTTGCAGCACGCGCGCGTTGCGGCGGAGCAAGTACTCCTTTGCGGCGCCGAAACTGACGCCGCCTTTGTGGGCGACGTAAACGCCGGGGGCGGCGACGTGGCGAAAGCCAACTGCCGCCGCGCGCTCGCAGAAATCGTTTTCCTCGCCGTAGCCCTGGGCGAACAGGCCGGCGCGGAGCAGGCCGGTACGGTGCAGGCAGTCGGCGCGGATATAGAGGCAGAAGCCGTGGCCGGTGGGGACATCGACGGTGACGCCGCGATTGGCGCGGGCGGCGGCGCGGGCGATTTCGGCGCCTTCGGTTTCACCCGGCATGGGCGAGGGTTCGACGGGATCGGGGTAGGTGAAAATGGTTGCGTCGTTGGAGAGCGGCGTTGCGGTGCCGATGTCCGGCGCGCTGTGGGCGGCGGCGCGCAGGGCGGCGAGCCAGCCAGGGAAGACCAGCGTGTCGCTGTTCAGCAGCACGGCGTCGCGGCCGGCGGCGGCGGCGAGGCCGGTATTCGCGGCGGCGGGGAAACCCACATTGCGATCGGGATCGTCGGGGCAGGCATTGAGCAGCGTTACCGCGCCGGTGGCCGCCAGATCCTGGAGGGCCGATACGAGCGCGGGCTCCGGCGACGCATCGTTCACCAAAATGATTTCGTCGTCGCGGGCTTTCGTTGCGCGCACGGTGTTCACGCAGGCGAGCGTTTCGGCGAGGCCGCGATAGATCGGAATGATGATGGCGGTGCCGCTTTGGCCGGTGGGCGCCACCGCCGCGGGGGCGGGCGCGGGGCCGCCGAGCGGACTGCCCAGCACGTCGCGGCCATCGGCGCCGACTACGCGAGTCGGCGTGCTGGTGTCGCAGCGGAGGCGAAAGCCGCGTGGGCGCGCCAGGGCGGTCGCGCCGGAGACCGGCACCGAAAGATCGGTGGCGGTGATGCGAGTCGTGCGGCGGTTGCGCAGGATGCGTAATGTCGGATTGGCCTCCGGCACCGCGGGATGCCAGGCCCAGCCTTCGATGCCGTCCTGCGTCAGGGCTACGAAGCCTTCAACGCGTCGCCGCGCGGCGAGATCGATCGGGCTGCCCGCCAGGTGCTGCCCGCGGACGGTGATGGAGAGCGTGGCGCAGGCCTCCCAGCCGGTAGGCAAACAGCCCCCCTCCCCTGGCACCACCGCCGTGCCATCCAGCCGCACGATCGCCGGTTCGGGGGCTTCGAGCACCAGCCTGCCGTCGGCGGTGAGGCCGCACCACGTTGCCAGGCCGGCCGCGCGCGCTACCGCAGCGACCGTCGGGGTGAACGCAAAACGGCTGAGGGCGCGCGAGACGGCTTGCTGGGCGGCGGCGCGGTCGCCGAGGGCCAACGCAGCGGCGGCGATGCCGGTGAGGATCTCGCGCCCCTCCTGGCGGGCCGCGATGCGCTCGAACAGGGTGCGCGCGCCGGCCGGATCGCCGGCCGCCAGGCGTGCGGTTGCCAGGGCAAAGGCAAGGTTCTGGTCGCCGGGGGTGAAACGATGCGCGCGCTCCAGCCAGCGCGCGGCCTCGGCGGGGTCGGCGAGCGTCTCGGCCTTGCGCCAGGCGGCTTCGGCCTGGCGGCGTTCGTACTCCAGGCGGTCGGGGTCGTCTCGGATGGGGGGCTCCGGGGAAGGAAGAATGTTCTTTTTTGAAAAAAAGAACCAAAAAACTTTTGCTCTTTTGGCTGCCGCGGCGGCCGCGGGCTAGCCTAGTCAGGGCCAGTGCTACTGGGTAAGCGGGCGTTCGATTACGGGAGATCACAGTGGCGCAGTTTCGTAGCACCAGCACCTATATCGCGTCGCGCGACCTGGAAGTGGCGGTGAACGCCGCGGTGACCCTGCAACGACCGCTGCTGGTGAAGGGCGAGCCGGGGACGGGCAAGACCGTGCTGGCACACGAAGTGGCGCAGGCGCTGGGCATGCCACTGATCGAATGGCACATCAAAAGCACCACCAAGGCGCAACAAGGCTTGTACGAATATGACGCGGTGAGCCGGTTGCGCGACGGGCAACTCGGCGATGAACGCGTGCACGACATCGCCAATTACATCGTGCGCGGCAAGCTGTGGGACGCGTTCGAGGCGGACGCGCAAACCGTGGTGCTGATCGACGAAATCGACAAGGCGGATATCGAATTTCCGAACGATTTGCTGCTGGAACTCGATCGCATGCGGTTCTTCGTTTACGAGACACGCAATACCGTGGTCGCGAAACAGCGGCCCGTGGTGATCATCACCAGCAACAATGAGAAGGAATTGCCGGACGCGTTTCTTCGACGCTGCTTTTTCCATTATATCCGGTTTCCGGATCGCGAAACGATGGAACGCATCGTCGCGACGCATTACCCGAATATCAAGCACGATCTGGCGCGCGAGGCGCTGACGGTGTTTTTCCGCATCCGCGATCTGCCGGGACTGAAGAAGAAGCCGGCGACGAGCGAGCTGCTGGACTGGCTGAAATTGCTGATGATCGAGGATATGCCGGCGGAGACGTTACGGACCAAGGACAAGCATGTGGTGATCCCGCCGCTGCATGGCGCGCTGCTGAAGAATGAGCAGGATGTGCATTTGTTCGAGCGGTTGGCGTTTCTGGCGCGGCGGGAGGGGTGATACCAACCCGTGTAGCGATCGCCGCGCAGGCGAAGGAAGGAAGTATTTCTTTTTTGAAAAAAAGAAACAAAAAACT
>DATJOH010000182.1:0-2385 GCA_035507235.1 Acetobacteraceae bacterium | reverse complement strand
ATGACGGTACAGGCCCTGTCGTCATCACGCTGACCAGCTTGAACGCCGCACCCGGGCAGACGCTGCAGATCAAATATCTCAGCGGACAGATCTGTCCGGGCGGCGGCTACCCTTGCGTGGACGCGCGCGGATATTCCGGATTCGTTACAGATCACAATCTGGGCAATAGCGGAACCTATTTCCCAAGCCTGTATGTCAAGAAGGAGCCTACATACCTTGAAGAGCTGATCGGTGTCTATACTGATTCGAAAGGGAAACTCATCGGGCGGCCCTTCGCCGTACCGGACCGTCACGCCCAGGCAATTCCCGCCGGCGCAACGCAACTTCAGCTTGGTGCAAACGACGACATTTTCAGTGACAATACGGGAAGCTGGCTTATAAAAGTCACCGTGAAATAAACACTGACGGCGTTGTTTCGTTGCATCGCCATTTGTGGCGGCGCTTGCGGACGCGGTATCGCTCTCGCCTCCGCCGCCGCTGATGTGCGGCTCCGTGACCTGCGCGCCTGGGCGGTCGCGCCGCTACATTGAACTTCGCCGGGCAGTTGCTTCATGAAAATCCTCTCGCTGCAAAGCTGGGTCGCCGACGGCCATGTCGGCAATGCCGCGGCGCTGTTCCCGCTGCAACGGCTGGGGGCGGAGGTCGCCGCGATCCATACGGTGCAGTTCTCCAACCATCCGGGTCACGGTGCCTATACCGGTCGCGTCTTCCCGGCCGCGGATACCGCGGCCCTGGTCCGTGGGCTGGCGGCACACGGCACGCTCGGCCAGTGCGACGCCGTGCTCTCCGGCTATATCGGCGACGCTGCCGTCGGGGAAACGATCCTCGAGGCCGCCAACCAGGTGCGACTGCTTAATCCGACCGGGCTTTGGTGCTGCGACCCGGTGATGGGCGACCACGGCCGCCTCTATGTGCGGCCGGGCGTGCCAGAGTTTTTTGCCAAACAGGCGGTGGCAGCCGCCGACATTCTCACCCCGAACCAGTTTGAGTTGACCACGCTGACCGCCCTGCCCTGCACGACCCTCGCAGAGGCGCGGATGGCCGCCACGCGGCTGCGCGCCGCCATGCGCGCCGATGGGCCACGCCTCGTCCTGCTCAGCAGCCTCGCCACCGAAGAAACGCCCGCCGGAAGCGCCGAAATGCTGCTCGCCTGCGATGCCGGGCTGTTCCGCATACGTACGGAGGAATTGCCGCGCGCCTTCAGCGGCGCCGGCGATCTGCTCGCCGCCCTGTTCCTGTTCCACGTCCTCGCCGCGGAAAACGCGCCGGAAGCCGGCCTGCGCGCCGCACGCAGCCTCGCCGGCATATTGTTTCACACATGGCAGACCGGCGCCGCCGAACTGGCGATCGTCGCGGCGCAAGATGAGCTGCTGAGCCCGACGCGGACGGCCGAATTGCTGCCCTGCTGAGGCGGCGCGAAAGAATGTGCCGTCATGCTGCACTGCACGCAAAGGTTGTTGCGTCGGGGCCATGCCAGGGCGCAGTCTCGCCGTGCGGGCGCGACGCCCACAGAGAGGGGCGCGCGCCTCGCCCTAAGCTCTGAAGGGACGATCGTCATGACTGTCGCCGCCATCCTCAAACATAAAGGCCACGACATCGCGTCCGTGGCGCCGACCGCGCGCGTGTCGGAAATCGTGAAACTGCTTGCCGAGCGGCGCATCGGCGCCGTGCTGGTGCGCGATGCCGCCGGCCAGATGCTCGGCATCGTGAGCGAGCGCGATATCGTGCGCTTCCTGGCGCGCGAAGGCGCCGCCGTGGTCGATATGACCGCAGCACAACTGATGACCAGCACGCTGCACACCGCAACTCCCGCGACAACCGTCGCCCAGGCGATGGCGCAAATGACCAAACAACGCGTGCGCCACCTGCCGGTGCTCGACGACGGCGAACTGGTCGGCCTGGTCAGTATCGGCGACGTCGTGCTGTCCCGCCTCGACCAACAAGCCCAAGAAGTCGACAGCCTCCGCGCCTACGTCGCCGGCAGCATGTAGCTGGCAGCCTTTGATACCGGCCAGCCTGAGGGTTTGCCTCCGGCGGCCAGGGGCTCTGCCCCTGGACCCCGCTGGGGTCTAGACCCCAGACCCCATTGCTTTGTCAGAAGAACAGGAGGGGCGCTTCAGGGACCTTCATGAAGTCCGAGGTGCGCCCCTCCTGTTCTTCTGACTAAATAGTCGGGGTTTGGGGCCCCCGGCCCCAATGGGGGTCCAGGGGGCAAAGCCCCCGGCCGCCGGAGGCAAACCCTCGGGCAGATCGTGGTCGAAGACTGCCAGCGACGTGTCGCCTGGTCGTATTGCCATTTGGCGCCGGACCGGCATTGTTGCGGGGTTAATGGCCGCTGAGGGGCGCACATGGCTTTACCTATCAAGCACCTGCCTAAGAAACCGG
>DATJOH010000181.1:0-2681 GCA_035507235.1 Acetobacteraceae bacterium | reverse complement strand
TGCACGCCAAGTGGGCGGTCAGAAGGGGCGTCAGTCGCTTGACGGCGGTTTGGCCAGGGCTTGCAGGCGGTCCAGGTCCACCTGGGCGACGGCGTCACGCAGCGCCGCCATGGGCACGTTGCTGCCCTCGGCGTGGACCATGAAGCGGTTGCCGACGATCACGCCGTAGCTGCCGTGCTTTTCGCTGCGGTCATATTCCTCGGCGATGGTACGGCCGTCCTCCTGGGAAAGCTTGCTGTAGCTGGTGGAATCCTCGTGGTTGCCGGTAATGCCGAGCGCGCCGGTGGCGCCGGCAAGGGCGCCGATAACGCCGAGATCAGCGACGTTCATGGTGATTTCGGCGCCGTTGCCGCGATAAACGGCCTCCGCGGCGCTGCCGCCGAAGCCGGCCACCTGGCCGCCACCGCTGGAGGCATCCTGGCGCGCCAGGCCGCCGGCGAGGGACGCGGGCAGCATGGCTTTCAGGGCTTCCGCCGACACCACCGAAGCCGGGGTGCCATTGGCGGCGCTTTGGGTGCTGTCGGTGATGGCCTTGGCCGCCTGCTGGATACGGTCCAGCGAGAGGTTGCCGCCTTCCGGCGTGGTGATGGTGCCGCTGCCGTAATAGGTGCCGGCGTGGCGGGCGCCAGTGCCGCCGACCAGTATCGCGGTGATGGGCGCGATGACGACCGCGAGCACGACGGCGACGACGATGATCACCAGCGTGTAGGGCAGGGTTTTTTCCGGCGGCGATTTCATCATGACCGGCAGGCCGGTCCAGAACAGATAGGCGCTGTAGAGGCCGAGGATGGCGAGCAGGCCGGTGCCGGGCAGCAGGTGGAAAATGCCGGCCAGCCAGCTTGCGGTGGAGGCGTAGGCGACGAGTTTGAGCGCCTGGATCTGGCTTTTCTGGCCCTGGAAGGTGGGAGCCAGGGCGTCGATGATGAGCGCCATGACGAACACCATGGCGAGCGTGATGGCGTAGCTGACCGCCGCGGAGACGAGGGCGCTGACGACGCTCGGGTGGTAGCTGAAGCCGAAGGCGCCGTAGCCGAACAGCACGCCGTGCAGGAAGCTGCAGATCGGGCCGATGGCGGCCAGGATCATGATGTAGTTGCGGTAGAGCGAGGCGGGCGTTTCCACCTCCATATCGATCACCCGCCATTCGGTTGCCGGGGTGAGGATGATGGCCTTGGCGCGGGCGACGATGGGGCCGGCGCGGCCGCCGGGGTTCAGCGTGGAACTCATGATGGTGCCTCCTGCGGTGCGCCGGCGCGACGGCGGGGCGAGGATGGCGCTTTCGTTGACGATAAGGAAGGGGTTTCGCGACTTTTGGCGACTTCCGGTGCGCGGGAATTGGCTTTCATAGTCGCCGCGACCGCCGGCTGGCTCCGCGACAGAAAAATTTGGAGGAAATGTCTGATATGCCGACCCTGATCCTGACCATTGTAGGCCCGGACCGTCCCGGCCTGGTGCGCACCCTCTCCGAGGCGCTGGCGGCGCGCGGGGGCAATTGGCTGGAAAGCCGGATGGCGCGGCTGGGCGGGCAGTTCGCCGGCATTGTGATGGTGGACGCGCCGGATTCGTTTCCCGCCGATCTGGCGGGGCTGGAGGCGGAGGGGTTTCGCATCACGGTGGCGGCGGCCGGCGGTGGGGCGGCGGTTGTTGGCCCGCTTCTGGTGGTAGAGGTGACGGGCAACGACCGTCCGGGGATTGTGCATGAAGTGACGCGGGTGCTGGCGGCGCATGGCGCGAATATCGAGGACATGACAACGAACGTTTCGAGCGGCGCGTTCAGCGGCGAGGCGCTGTTCCGGGCGGCGATCGTGTTGCGCGCGCCGGACGAGAAGGCAGTGGCGGCGCTGACCGCGGGGCTGGAGCGGATCAGTAATGATATCATGGTGGATGTTCGGCCGGCCGAGGGGTGAGAGCCTGTCCGGCGCGCTTGAGTGCCGCATCGTTTCGACGGCACGTTTACTGCGTCCAGAGGTGCTGACATGCGCATGAGGCTCACGCTCGATGATGATTTGTTGGCCAAGGCACGGGAGATGACCGGGCTCGTCGACACGTCGGCGCTGGTGCGGTTGGCGCTGAAGCGGCTGGTGGAGAGTGAGGCGGCGCGTCGGCTCGCGCTGCTCGGTGGCAGCGAGCCCGAAGCAACGCTGGCGCCGCGGCGTCGGTCCAGGTTGGCGTAATTTTGGTCGGCACGCACTGACTGGCGGAGGCAAGTCGGCGCGCGCGCCGCTACTCGGGGATTAACTCGCAAGCCATTGAGAAGGCTTGATTGTTTCTTCTGATACCGGAAAGGGTTGGCATTGCAAACCCTTTCCGGCTCCAGTATAAATCGCCGTGTATGGGCTAAAATGAATGGCCCGGTAACAGTCCCGGGGCACGCACAACGTTAATATAACTGACGCTAGTTGTCAAGAGGTCTCGGAATGGTCACCTGGTTTTCGGGCGCTGCGCCGCGCGCGGTGTCAGGCTGGGGTGGGAGATTGGCGGATGATCAAGGCGAGTGAGCCGGGCAAGCCGATGGTTCGTATGGCTGAGACGATCGCGCGGTTGCGGGGGTTGCCGCGGCCGCTGGAGCGTGAGGTGCGCGAGCCGATCGAAATGCCGGAACGGGAGGGAGACATGACACCGTCGCTAGATGAGGATGGTTCGGGCTGAGCGGTGCGCGCCCGGCTGGGCCAGCGTGGGGG
>DATJOH010000180.1:0-2604 GCA_035507235.1 Acetobacteraceae bacterium | reverse complement strand
GCCGACGCAGCGGCCGGAGCGGCCAATCTGCACCTTGGCCGCGGCAATATTGCGTGCGCGTGCCGCTGCATCCGGCATGTCGAGCGAGACCGCGGCGAGCAGCGCCATCGAACGGGCGAGTTCCACCTGGATCAGCATATCCACCGCGCGGTGCTGCAACGCCTGGAAACTGCCGATGGCGACGCCAAACTGGCGGCGCGTTTTCAGATAATCCGTGGTAGCGTCGAGAGTCATCGCCATGGCGCCAACTGCTTCCGCCGCGACGGCAGCGGTGGCGGTTTCGAACACGGTGCGCAGGATGGCGGCCGCATCTCCGCGCGTTCCGAGAATATTGGCCGCATTCACCCGCACATCATCCAGCGTGATGTCCGCGATGCGCCGGCCGTCGTAAGTGGCGCGGCCATGCCGCGTGACGCCTTCAGCGGTGCCGGGCACAAGGAAAAGCGTGACGCCATCGGGGGTGATCGCGCTGACAATCAATTCATCGGCCGAATCGCCGTGCAGTACCGCGGACTTCTCGCCGTTCAGCAACCAGCTTTCGCCATCGGCAAGCGCGGAGGCGCGGATATCGGCTAGCGTATTGCGCGGCGCAGCGCGTTCGCCGTGGGCGAGCGCCATAAAATGCGTACCCGCAATGAGGCCGGGCAGTCGCGCCTGTTTTTGTGCGGGCGTTGCGGCAAGACGCAGCGCGGTGCCGCAGAGTATGACCGTCGAAAGGTAAGGCTCGGCAACCAGGCCCCTGCCGAACGCCTCCATGACCAGCATCGTCTCGACGCCGCCGGCGCCGAAGCCGCCATCCTCCTCCGCGAAGGGCAGCGTGAGCAGGCCAAGCTCAGCCAAGTCGGCCCACACGGCGCGGCTGAAACCTTGCGGCTCGCGCAGATATTTCTCGCGGGCGTGAAAATCGTAACGGTCAGCGATGAAACGGTCTACGGTTTCGCCTAGGAGGCGTTGTTCTTCAGTGAGATCCAGGTTCATGAGGTGAAAGCAAAGGGGGCTTCGCCCCGCTTCGCTTCCTGCGCTCTCCCCGTTCGGCGCTCCGGTCGCGAACCCGAGCTTCGTGCCGCCGTCACAAGCGCTGCGCGGCACGCATAAGAAGCGGGGTCTGGGGACTTGTCCCCAGCGGGGTCCAGGGGCAGAGCCCCTGGCCTTCTGTTTCTATCTGATATCACAACCCCAGCACCGTCTTTGCCACAATATTTCGGTGGATCTCATTGGAACCGCCAAAAATGGAAACCTTGCGCATATTGAAATAGTACGGCGCCGCCGCTTCCACCCAGCCATCCGCCGCGGGTTCATTGTGGCCATGGTCAGCCTGCGGCATCGCGAGCCCTTCCGGCCCGGCGAGTTCGACGACCATTTCGGTCAATGCCTGCTGCAATTCCGTGCCCTTGATTTTCAGGATGGAGGCGGCGCTGTTGGCACCGGGGCTGCCGCCGGCGCGGCTATCCGCCGCGACCACGCGCAACTGGGTAATTTCCAGCGCCTTCAGCTCCACTTCCAGTTCGGTGCGCCGGCGGGCTACCCGCGCTTGTTCCGCTGGCGAGAGCACGCCCTGTTCGGCGAGCAGGGCGGTGATTTCCTTGACGCGTAGGATGCGTTCCTTGGAAAGGCCGACACGGGCGATGCCGCTGCGTTCGTGACCCAGCAGCGCTTTGGCGTAATCCCAGCCCTTGTTTTCCTCGCCGATCAGGTTTTCCGCGGGGACATGGGCATCATCGAAAAACACTTCGTTGGCGTCGTGCTCGCCGTCGATTGTTTCGATCGAGCGTACTGTGATGCCAGGCGTGGTCATGTCGATAAGCAGGAACGAAATGCCGCGTTGCGGTTTGGCGGCCGGGTCGGTGCGGACGAGGGCGAACATCCAGTCGGCGTGCTGCGCCTGGGTGGTCCAGATTTTCTGGCCATTGACGACGTAATGATCGCCGTGCCGCACGGCACGCGTCTTCAGCGAAGCGAGGTCGGAGCCGGCGCCGGGTTCGGAAAATCCCTGGCACCACCAGTCGTCCAGGTTGGCGATGCGCGGCAGGAAGCGCTGTTTCTGCGCGGCCGTGCCGAATTTGCAGATCACCGGGCCGATCATGTTGACGTTGAAGGGTGAGGGCTCGGGCGCGCGGCCGAGTGCCATTTCTTCCTGGAAAATATAGCGTTGCGCGGGCGTCCAGGGTTGGCCGCCATATTCCACCGGCCAGGCGGGGGTGGCCCAGCCGCGGGCGTTAAGAATGCGTTGCCAGCGCACGAGGTCCGCCTTGCCGAGATGACGGCGTTCGATGACTTTGCGGCGCAAATCCTCGGGCAGGTGGTCGCGCAGGAAGGCGCGGACTTCGTCGTGGAATGCCTGTTCCTCTGCTGTTAGTCCCAGATCCATGCGCGGCTCCCTCGCGGCAGGGAGGGAGTTCCGGGTTTTCCCCGAGGCGTCAACGAATCCGGCCGCTGTTCGCGTACCGGATATTTGCGGGCGGTGGTTCAGGTGAAATCGAGCATTATCTTGCCGCCGCGGCCGGGGCGGGCGGCGTGGTCAAGCGCCGCGTGGAGGTCGCGGAGCTTGTAGGTGGCCGCGATATTCGGGTGCAGGTCTCCAATATCGGCGGCAAGATGGTGATA
>DATJOH010000179.1:0-3060 GCA_035507235.1 Acetobacteraceae bacterium | reverse complement strand
GGTTTCGGTGCCGAAGATGGTTTCGGCAAGCTCGAAACTGTCGGCCATGAGCAGGAACAGCAGCAGAGCCTGGCCGGCCGCGAGCGCGCCCCACACGCCGGCGGCGAAGAAGGAGAGATATTTGTCCGCCATGGCGAGCAGGACGAGGGCGAACACGGTCGCGAAACCTTGCATCAGGCCGGCGACCAGCAGCTTGCCGGGGAAGCGGATGTCCGGGCGGCGGCGCAGCAGCAGGGCGGCGAGCAGGGTGGCGCCGACTGTGGCACCGAGCGCCCAGCCGAGCCAATGCGGCCGCTCCATGACCGGGCCGGCGAACGACCATTTGGCGTGGCGGTCGAGGTCGAACAGGCCCCAGTAGCCGGCGGCGCGGCCTTCAAAGCTGGTTTTCCAGGGCTGGTCGAAGGCTTCGAAGGCAAAATAGTCGAGGTGCTGGGCCTGTGCCAGGTTGAAGAAGGCGCGCATGAAGCGGGCCTGGTTGACCCGGCTGGCGACAGCGCCGTCGCGCTGCACGCCGTTCGACGGCCAGCCGATTTCGCCGATCACGATGTGCTTGTTCGGATAGGCGTCCTGAACGCGGTGGAATTTGGCCATGGCGTCGTCGAGCGCGGCCTTTTCCGGCACGCCTTCCCAGTAGGGGAAAAGGTGGACGGTGATGTAGTCCACCGAGGCGGCCAGCTCCGGGTGGGCCAGCCAGACGTGCCAGGGCTCGGCGGTGGAGACGGGGACGTGGACGCCCTGTTTGACCTCGGCGATGTAGCTGGTGAGCTGGGCGGGGCTAACGGTCTCGTGCAGCACGGTTTCGTCGCCGACCAGGACGTGGTCGACGTCCGCATTGGCGTTCGTGGTGGTGATGAGACGCTGGATTTGCGCTTCGTCGGCGGCTTGCTTCCCGGTCAGCCAGGCGCCGAGGGTGACCTTCAGGTGGTACGGGGCGGCCAGCGCCGGGATTTGCGCCATCGGGCCTTCCACCGAATAGACGCGAATGCGGTCGGTGAGATGGGCGGCCTGAGCCAGGTCGTGGCTGATCTCGGCGGCGGAGGGATACTCGTTGCGCTGCGGGCTTTCGCCGCGGTGAAAGGGCGAAAAGCCGAGGCCACCGATGCGGCCGGAGAAGTCCGGCGCGGGCTGCGGCTGGTTGAACACGGTCCAGGCGCCGAGGCTGACGGTGGCGGAGAGGCCGAGGGCCAGCAGGGTGGCCGGATGCAGCAGCTTGTGGCGGCGTTTGGCGTTCGCGCGGATGCTGGCGGCGGCGTCGGCGAATGTGGTCATGGGGGGCGGGGTCCCTGAGGCACGCGCTGGACTGCTCGTGCACGCTGCATAAAGCGCTGCACTGCGGCGAACCCCGGGCCCGATTGTGGCGGAATCGGGGCATTTTCAGTCGTCGGTCATCAGTCCTCAGTCGTCGGATTCGCCTTGGCCAGCCTTCGGCGAGCGCGGAGGTCGTTGGTGGTCGCGGCGCGTGATATTGCGGTGTCTCTGAAAACTGACGCCTGACAACCGACGACTGAATCATGTCCATCGCCCTCGAGCTCGGCCTTATTTTCCTGCTGATCCTGGTCAACGGCGTATTCGCCATGGGCGAAATGGCGCTCGTCTCGGCGCGGCGGGCGCGGCTGGCGGCCATGGAGGCGAAGGGGGTGCCGGGCGCGCGTGCGGCGCGCAAACTCGCCGACGACCCGCAACACTTTCTGCCCACCGTGCAAGTGGGCGTGACCCTCGTCAGCATCCTCACCGGCACTTTTGGCGGCACCGAACTCGCCGCGGCGCTAACCCCTGCCGTCGCCCGCCTGCCCTATGTCGGCCAGGCTGCCGGTGCGATTTCGCTCGCGCTCGTGGTGTTGGCCATCACCTTCGCGACACTGGTACTCGGTGAATTGGTACCGAAACAAATTGCCCTGCGCCGGCCGGAAATGCTTGCCGCCGGGCTCGCCCGGCCGATCGCGCTACTCTCCACCGTCACCGCCCCGATTGTCTGGCTGCTCGGCCGCGCCTCGCATCTGGTGCTCGACCTCCTTGGGCTCGCCAATTTAGCCAAGCAGACCGTTACCGAGGAGGAACTAAAGGCGCTGCTGGCCGAAGGCACGCAAGCCGGCGTGCTGGAATCCGAAGAGCGTGACATGATCGAACGGCTGCTGCGCCTGGCCGACAAGCCGGTGCGCGCCATCATGACGCCGCGCACCGAAATCGCCTGGGTGGACCGCACCGATCCAAGGCGCGACATCGTTCTGGCATTGAAAGCCGCCCCGCACAGCCGCTTCGTGGTGTGCGACGGATCGATCGATAACGTCGTCGGCGTCGTGCAGGCCAAGGACCTGCTGGATCGTATCCTGGACGGCAAGGATCTTTCCGTTGCCGCATCCTTGCGACAACCCATCGTGGTCCCCGATACCGTAACGGCCTTCGACGCGCTGGAGCGGCTGAAATCCGACCCGCTCGGCATGGCGCTGGTGATGGACGAGTACGGCAGTTTCGAGGGCGTCGTCACCGCCGCCGACGTGCTGCAGGCCATTATCGGCGACGTCGCCGAACCCGGCTACGCGCTACCCGCGGAAGCCGCCGACCCGCAAGGCGGCGATCTGACATTTGACGGCATGACACCCGTGGATGAGCTCAAGCTGCGACTGAAACTGCCCGATCTGCCCGCGGAAGGATCGTACCACACGCTGGCCGGCCTGCTGCTGGCACTGCTGCGCCGCGTGCCACAGGCCGGTGACCGCATGGTGTTTGGCGGCTGGCTGTTCGAAGTGCTGGAAATGGACAACCGCCGCGTCGTAAAAGTCCGCGCCCGCCGCGAAACGCTCGCGGAAGCCTGAGGCGGGGTCGTTTCGGGGGCTGCCTTCGCCGACCGGGGCTCCGCCCCTGGACCCCGCTGGGGCCTGAGGCCCCAGACCCCCATCTGTTTTGTCGAAGGAAAAGGAGGGGCGCATGCGTGCTGTCACGCGCCGCGGAGTCGCGCCCCTCCTTTTCCTTCGACAAAGAGTCGGGGTTTGGGGCCTCCGGCCCCGTCGTGCGATTAGCACGCCTTCGGCATGACGGGGTCCGGGGGGAAAAGCGCCCGGC
>DATJOH010000178.1:0-2151 GCA_035507235.1 Acetobacteraceae bacterium | reverse complement strand
CCTCCTCAATCCCCGTGCGCAGCGAAAACACCGACATTCCCGGTAATATCGATATCTCCCCGGACCAGGCGGAAGCCCGCCGCGCCGAAATCTTCGCGCCCTACCACGCCGCCATAGCAACCCTGCTGGACGCCCGCGCCGCCGCCGGCCGCGCAACGGTCCTGATTACCATGCACAGTTTCACGCCGGTCTATGACGGCGTCGCCCGCCCCATGCACGCCGCCATGCTCTACAATCGCGACGCCCGCCTGGCACATGCCCTTCTCGCGGAACTCCGCAACGATCCGGCGCGCATCATCGCGGACAACGAACCCTACCATGTCAGCGACGAAACCGACTACGCGGTTCCCGTGCATGGAGAAAAGCGCGGCCTGGCGCACGTGGAAATCGAGATTCGCCAGGATCTTATCACCACACCAGGAGGCCAACAGGATTGGGTCGATCGGTTGGCTGAAGCGCTTCCAGCAGCGGGAAAGAAGATTCTTCTTTTTTGAAAAAAAGAAGCAAAAAACTTTTGCTCTTTTGGTTCGGAGTTGCGCGGTGGCCTGCGGCTAGCCAATTACTTCGAGGTCTCACGCGCCTCCATAACGACCGTGCGCGCCGCGTCGATGACAGCTTCAGGTTGATCAATCTGGATGTAGTGGCCGGCACCCGGCACGATGCGGTTCGTGCCGCGCGATGATAGTTTTGCCAGCGCGTCGTGTTGGGCGTTCCAGATGACGGCAGCTGCCTTGTCTTCAGCGGAACCGGAGGCCGGCGGATCCTGGGTGAGGATGATTAGTGGTTTGTTGCCTAAGTTCGCATGGACGAGATCGAGTTCGGCGCTGTCCGGGTCATCCTTGCCGCCTAGCTATGTCACACTGAGAAATTCCGATACGTAAGCGGCATTGGTGGCGGGCAAGCTCCATTGGCGGACCAACCCGCGCATCAACGCGTCGTCGAGCCTGTCCGGATAGCCGCTTGTATCGATACACGCCGAGGCCGCCTTGGTTTTTCGAGGATCAAGCCGGCCGGCGCGAGCAAGGGAGAGGCAATTCTTCATGTCCGCGATCGCCCTGACCGTATTGGCGTCGGCCGTGACGCGTTCCGCTGCCTCAACGGTTTTCGACATCAGCATCCCCTGATGCGCGAAGGACGGGTCGATCAGCACCATGCCCGCGACCTCGTTTGGGTAGTTGGCCGTGAACAGCATGCCATACAGGCCGCCGTCGGAATGGCCGACATAAACGAATGGCAACGGGATGCCGCCGGCTTTCAGCAAACGGTGCAGATCATCGACGGCGTTCGTTGCGTCGGAGGGACGCGTCGCCGGATCGCTGAAACCGTAGCCGGCACGATCGTAGGCGCAGACGCGGGTGAAAGCGCCGATTTGCGGCATGACATGCCGCCAGAACACCATGCCGCCGCCCAACCCCGATTCCAAAATGACGACGGGCTTGCCCGCGCCAATACAAAACATATTAAGGCGGCGTGCATGCTCTACCGCGATCATACTCTGCGGCCGCAGAAATGCACTATCGGGAACGACCGCAGGAATGGCAGCGGCGTAACAAAGTGAGCGACAACAGCAGGTGAGCGCCATCGCCGTGAGAAATTTTAGAGTCACAACGCCATTCCCCGAAGGCCGCCAAAACGGATTACCACGTCGCCTAATTTCCGAACAGCAACGAGCTAAGGCGTAGCGGCCGCGTACGCAGCGGCACTTGCGTCATGTCGTAGCAGATGGTGCTCGATGGACCCTTATCATCGCAATCGGTTTGAAGATTGCGCACCACCGGCTGAGCTGCATACAGGGACCAAAGTTCCGAGGCGTCTACGCCAACGCGCGGCGCGAGGTCCTGTATGTGACGCCGTCCGATGACGATGATTTCCTCAGGCGCTTGCTCGAAGGAATCGACAAGAGATGGTGACATGTTCAAAGCAGCGCGACCGGCATGCCGCGCCGGGGCAAGCGAGACCCAGTGCTCGACCGGCCACTCCGGGAAAGGCCGGCCCAACGCCTGACCCGCCGGTATGGCTGTGGCCAGGCAAATTCCGCACGTCGCACCCCGGACCAAGCCCACGACACTATCCCATTGCGCACGACAACCAACAGACAAAAGTCTTTTTGCTTCTTTTTCTTCAGAAAAAGAAGAATCTTTCTTTATCCTG
>DATJOH010000177.1:0-2888 GCA_035507235.1 Acetobacteraceae bacterium | reverse complement strand
GCGGCGGCGCCGCCTGTGGCGGCCGCGGCTGGCCAGATGCGGCGCATCAACCCGGATTATCGTAAGCTTGCCGCAACGTCGGAAGATCCAGTTTCACCATGCCCATCATTGCCGCCATGACGCGGCTGCTGCGCGCGTCATCCGGGTCGGTCAGCATGTCCCCAAGCGTGGTCGGAATAATTTGCCAGCGCAGGCCGAATTTATCCTTCAGCCAGCCGCACGCCACTTCATTGCCGCCGTCACCCAATTTCGCCCAGTAATAGTCGATTTCGGCCTGGGTCTCGCAATTGACCACGAGCGAAATTG
The DNA here is from genome assembly GCA_035507235.1 of Acetobacteraceae bacterium. Classification (GTDB taxonomy): domain Bacteria; phylum Pseudomonadota; class Alphaproteobacteria; order Acetobacterales; family Acetobacteraceae; genus CAJCIS01. Next base: position 2,582 of record DATJOH010000177.1, on the reverse strand, counting down.
CCTCGGTGAACGGAAATAGCGGCTCGGCGTTCAGCGCCATGAAGTGCTGCCGGTCGAGTTCGAACTCGATGACCAGCACCTCGCCCTTCGGCAGGCGACCGCCCTCGCCATAAAAAGAGGTGCGCGCAACCCGTGAATCGGGAAATATGGCAATGTAATGCGCCACCGCCTCGGCGGCATTGCCGCCGAACCACAGGCACGGCGTAATGGTCTGCAAATGCGCCACGGCAATATCCCCTAAGCCGGGAAAATGACGCCCTCCAGCGCCTGCAGCGCTTGGATGCCGGGCAGCAATTTACCCTCCAGCCACTCCAGGAACGCGCCGCCGGCGGTGGAGACGTAGCTCATATGGTCCACGACGCCGGCCTGGCGCAGCGCCGCCACCGTGTCGCCGCCGCCGGCCACCGAGCGCAATTTCCCCGCATCCGTTGCGGCGGCAACCGCCTTGGCCAAAGCAACCGTTGCCGCATCGAATGGCGGTGTTTCGAATGCACCCAGCGGACCGTTCCATACCAGCGTCTTGAGCGAGGCGATGCGAGCGATGAGCAGCGCCACCGTTTCCGGTCCGACATCCAGGATCATTGCGTCCGCCGGCACGTCGGTGATTTTCACCGTGCGGGTGGGCGGATTGGCGCGGAATTCGGTGGCGGTGACGGCATCCACGGGCAGCAGAATCTCGCAGCCGCCCGATTTCGCGCGTGCAAGTATGTCGCGCGCGGTTGCATGCATTTCCGCTTCCTGCAACGACTTGCCGACCGATATGCCTTCCGCCGCCAGGAAGGTGTTTGCCATGGCGCCGCCGATCACCAGCACATCCACCTTGCCCACCAGGTTGCCCAGCAGCTCCAGCTTCGAACTGACCTTTGCGCCGCCGACAATCGCCGCCACCGGCCGTTCCGGATGGTCCAGCGCCGCGGTCAGCGCCTCCAGCTCGCGCTGCATCAACCGGCCGGCCAGGCTCGGCAGGTATTTGGCAACACCCTCCGTGCTGGCATGCGCGCGGTGGGCGGTGGAGAAGGCGTCGTTCACGTAGATATCGGCGAGCTTTGCCAATTGCTTCGCCATGGCGGGGTCGTTCTTCTCCTCGCCGGGGTGAAAGCGGGTGTTTTCCAGCACCAGGATCTGGCCGGGCTCCAGCCGTGCCACCGCTTCCTCGGCCACTGGGCCCACGCAATCGTCGGCAAAAAACACGTCGCGGGCCAGGATGTCGCGCAGCGCGGCGCTGATCGGGCGCAGCGACAATGCCGGCACCACCTTGCCCTTCGGCCGGTCGAAATGGCTCACCACGATGACCTTCGCGCCCTTTTCGGCGAGCTCGCGGATGGTGGGCGTCAGGCGCTCCAGCCGGGTGGTGTCGGTGATCTTGCCATCATGCACCGGTACGTTCAGGTCGGCGCGCAGCAGCACACGCTTGCCGGTGACGTTGGCGGTGTCGAGCGTGCGGAATTTCATTGTGTGTTTCCTCGCGATGCCGGCGCCTGTCCCGGCCGGTGCGCCGCGGCTTGATCCACGCGGCTGCTAGGCCCGCCGCCTCCATGCGGTCAAGGGCGCGGGGCGGAGAACGTCTTCCTGACTGCGCTGACCGCCGCCAGCGAGTGTCCCCCCGCGTGGCAAGCGCGCGCGCCGAGTTGGCGCGGATTTCCGGCTTTCTATCAGGCTTGAACCACCGGACGCCGCAGGCGACACCGATGCGGGTATGAAACTCGGAACAAAACCTATGGTCTGGGGCCATTACGCCGGAGGCATGGGTAGGGCACGATGGCCCCAGCGGGCTGCGCAAACGGGGCATAGCACCGACCACTTTTCTGTTACATACAATAACCACAACCCAGGGGAGAGGACGCATGAACCAATTGCAAACCTACCTGCCGCCGGCCGGTCGCCTGCTGCTGAGCGGCATTTTTGTCTGGGCTGGCTTCGGCAAACTCATGAATCCAGGCGGGACCGCGCAATTCTTCGCCAGTGACGGTGTGGCGGCGCCCGGCATCATGGTGTGGGTGGCAATCGCCATCGAATTGCTCGGCGGTCTGGCCATTCTGGTCGGCTTCAAGACCCGTTGGGCCGCCCTTGTGCTGGCGGCGTGGTGCCTGATCACCGGCTTCGCGGTTCACCTGGCGGCCGCGCGCGGCGGCGCGGCGGCGGCGGTCGCCACCGACAACATGATTCACTTCTACAAGAATTTGGCCATGGCCGGTGGCCTGCTCTATGTGGCGGCGTTCGGCGCCGGCGTGCTGAGCGTGGATGGCGCGATGGAGCGCCGGAGCTGACGGCAGTCGGCTTGGGATAACACTCGCCGGCGCAGAAATCGATGCGAAAGCGACGCAGAGAAGAAAGTATTTCTTTTTTGAAAAAAAGGTAACTGCCCAGGTAGGGCGAAAAGGAGAACAGGCAAGGAAGGACTTCTTTTCTGAAGAAAAGAAGCAAAAGACTTTTATCAGTTGCGTCCAACCGCCGGTGCAAATCGGCGGATTCGGATGTCAGCCGCAACGGATAAAAGTTTTTTGCTTCTTTTTTTCAAAAAAGAAGGCCTTCTTCTTCTGTCCGGAACGCCATGGAAATAGAGGCCCCGGCAATTCTGCTCG
>DATJOH010000176.1:0-4080 GCA_035507235.1 Acetobacteraceae bacterium | reverse complement strand
CAAGCCGCACCGACGATCCCTACAGCATCGCCCGCACCACCTGTGCGAACTGGCTGGAGCGGCTGCTGATCGCGCCATACTTCGTGCATTACCACGCCGAGCATCATTTGTTCATCGCGGTGCCGTGCTACCGCCTGCCCGGCCTGCACCGGCACCTCGCCGCCCGCGGCCTCACCCAGCGCATGCACCTGGCCCCCAGCTACGCCGCCGTGCTGCGTGAAGTGGCGCCGGCTTAGGGCGTCGATGCTTTGGGGTGGGGTGATGTTAGACTAGGGGGGCTCTGCCCCCCTAGGACCCCTCGCTGGGGACAAGTCCCCAGACCCCATTTTGTTAGTTGGGAGGCAAGGAGGGGGCCACCCGTACCTTGGCCACACCCGCGATGGCCCCCTCCTTGCCTCCCAACCAAAACAGACAGGTTCTAAGGACTTGTCCTTAGCGGGGGGTCCAGGGGGGCAGAGCCCCCCTGGTCTTATATAAACTCACCCCACGCACCGGAGACCCAAAGCAGCCGCTTCCTTGACACGTCCCGGAGGCGCGGGCTTCATCCGGCCGCCTTTTGCCGGATTATTGTGTCGCATGCCTGCCAGAAGAAAAGCCGTTCAAGCCCAGGCATCGTCCGGGTGGGTCGAGACAATCAAGACGCTGGTTTACGCGGGCCTGATCGCCCTTGGCGTCAGGACCATCGCGGTAGAGCCGTTCAATATTCCTTCCGGCAGCATGATACCGACGCTGCTGGTAGGTGATTTCTTGTTCGTGACGAAATACAGTTACGGCTATTCGCGCTATTCCATCCCGTTCTCGCCGCCGATTTTTGGCTGGACGAAGGACGGCCGGATAATGGAATCCATCCCCAAGCGCGGTGATGTGGCGGTGTTCCGCTACACACGCGATACGACGGTCGATTACGTAAAGCGGGTGATCGGCTTACCCGGCGACCACATTCAGGTGCGCGGCGGCTATCTCTACATAAACAACATGCAGACCCCGCTGCCGCGTATTCCGGTCGGCGATTACGAAGTGCCGGACAATCGCACCGGCACGCGTATTTTAGCCAAGGAATATACGGAAGTTCTGCCGAACGGTGTGCGGCACCCGATTCTGAAATACAGCGACGAGGAGCGGCTGGACGTCGCGAACGAGGTCGATGCCAACAACACGCCGGAATACGTGGTGCCGGCGGGCGATTTGTTCATGATGGGCGACAACCGCGACGATTCCAGCGACAGCCGGTTTCAGAACGATCTCGGTTTCGTGCCGATGGAAAATCTGGTCGGCAAGGCGCAGTTCATTTTCTTCTCCTTCGATGCGTCGCGGCCATGGTGGCAATTCTGGATGTGGCCCTTCGAGGTCCGCTGGGGCCGCCTGCTCAAGGGTGTTGATTGACCGCGATTGATGCCAATGCGCGTTTCAGCCTGGCGGAGGAGTTGCTTGCCTACCGGTTCCGCCGACCGGAATTGCTGCGGGAGGCCCTGACACATCGTTCCGCCGCCGGCGGCCGCGCCAGGCGCCGCGGCCATGGCTCGAACGAGCGGCTGGAATTCATCGGCGATCGCGTGCTGGGGCTGTTGATCGCCGAATGGCTGGCGGAACGGTTTCCCGACGAGCAGGAAGGCCAGTTGGGGCCGCGGCACGCCTATCTGGTAAGCCGTGAGGCGTTGGCCGAGGTGGGACAGGAAATCGGATTTTCGCGTGTGCTTTCGCTCGGCGCCAACGAAGCGCTGACCGGCGTTGCAACGCTCACCAATGTGGTGGCCGATGCGATGGAAGCGGCGATCGGTGCCGTTTATATCGATGGCGGACTGGAGGTGGCGCGCCATTTCGTGCGCACCGCCTGGACCCGCGCCATGGAGGCGCAGAAAATTCCGCCAAAGGATCCGAAAACGGCGCTGCAGGAAAAGCTGCTGGGCCACGGACAGAAATTGCCGGTCTATGATGTGGTGGCGAGCGTCGGCCCCTCGCACGCGCCGAAATTCCTGGTGCGCGTGAGCGGCGGCGGACGATCGGCGACGGGTGAAGCGGGTTCGAAACGAGCCGCGGAGCGCCAGGCGGCGGCTTCACTGTTGGCGATACTTTCCTAAGGAAAGGAAGCAGTTCTTTTTTGAAAAAAAGAACCAAAAAACTTTTGCCTGTTACGGGCGACATTGATTTCATCTCGTTCTTGTTTCGTAATAGTGTCAATCTCCACTTGGATTGGTATAGCCTCAAGCTATCGTGCATGCCTTGGGCGACCAGGGTGCTGTTCGCCTGGTCGCCCAACACACCTATTTGTTAGTGTCCTCTAGTCACCGTACAGCCCGAACGCGAAATTCGGCACGGCCTCGCCGGCAAGCCAGCCGCTCCCCCGGTTCTGCGCCGCCAGCGCGCCCTTGATCTGATTGCGCACCACCAAATTCCATGCCGCGCTCGTATCGGATGCGTTCGCCAGCGTGGTGATGCCAACCCAGTAGCGCGTCCCCGCGGTCACCGGCACGCCGGCCTTGTCGGTCAGCGCAACGATCGAGCAGCAACCCGAAAATGTCGGCAGCGCTGTCTTCTGCGACCATATCACCGTCCCCGGCACGCCCGACGCATCGGCATACATGCCGACGGAAACCAGGTTCTTGGTTCCCGCAATGTAGCCGGCTGCGACATCAATTTCCTTCACGGTCGCGTCCTGCTTCGGGGTGAAGGACGTGGCCAGCCAGATCTGACCATGCAACGTATTCGGCCCGCTCACCGCTGCGCCGGTGGAGGCATTGTATACGCCCAGCGGATATTTGTTGGCGAAATTCTCGAGAATGGCGGGATATGCCGGCTTATGCACAACATTCGTGCCGGCAGGGAGGTTACGCTGCACGAAATCAACGGGCTTTCCGTTGTCCGTAACAATGCCGATGGAGGTCGCCGCGATGGCTGCCCCCTGCCCCGCCATCATGCCCGCGAGAGCCAGGATAAGAAGTTTATTCATGTCAGTATCTTCCGAATTCGGCCGGCGGCGTCGCCGCCACAGCCTTAATTGCCATAAACCGCGAAGGCCACGTTGGGCAGGGACGGGCTCACCATCCAGCCGGAGCCGATATCCACTGCCGTCTGCGCGGCATCGACCTGATCCGCGACATTGAAGTCCCACGCGCCGAACGTGTCCGTGCCCTTCGGCACCGCGCTCAACCCGACCCAATATTGAGTGCCGGCTTGCAACTGCAGGCTCGTCTTCACGCCAAGCTTAACGGTGTCACAACAATCACCGAACACCGGCATCGCTGCATGCCCCTGCCACAATGTCGCCCCCGGCGCGCCGGACGCATCCGCATAAATCGTGACTTCCACGGCACTCTTGGCGCCCGTGATATAACCCGCCGCAACCTCAACCTTCGTCACGGTCGCGGTCTGCGTCGGCGTGAAGGCGGCAGCCAACGCGGCATACCCGATCAGGCTATTCGGTCCACCAAACGAAAATCCGGTGCCGTCCATATAGACGCCCTTCGGATCCTTTTTCGCCAGATTATCGAACAGCACAATCCGGCCGTCGCCAACCGTGGGACGATAGGCCCGCGCATGGCGCGCACCGGTTGCAACCACAATCCGCTTATTGGGACTGAGCATCACGCCGTTCACCGGCGCGGCCAAGCCAACCCCCGTTCCCGCAATTGTGCACGCCATCCCCAGCGCGAACGCAATTTTCGTCATCCTGATCATCGCATCTCTTTCCATTTGCTGTCGCCCGCAACGTCGTGGAGCCTCGCAATCGCCCGCAACGTTGATTGATGGCAGAACCTTCGCTGGCCCAGCTTCGCATTGTCAAGCGGCCCGTAATTTACGCGCCGTATCGCCTTGCCACTTTTTATAACGTAACGTAATGCCGACTGCGCCACATCGCGTGCCCGCATGGCGCGGGCGGGCGGCCAGCCAGCCGGCGATCGGCGAAATAGGGTGACAAAGCCCATGGAAGCCGGCCGCCAAGTTTGCTAGTGGTTGTCGAATCCGGGTTGGGAGGGCTTCGTCATCGCCATGATATCGTAATGGTTACGCGCGGGGTCCAGTAATGTCCTACCCGATCGCCGTTCTCATCGTGCTCGCCGCCGGGCTGGCGGCGGCGCTCGT